>JAEZEY010000148.1 GCA_023432845.1 Pseudomonadota bacterium | reverse complement strand
CATCGAAACACGGCGGCGTCCTCGCCCTGATGGGCGACGATCACACCTGCGAAAGCTCCACGTCGGCGCATCAGTCCGAATTCGCGATGATGGACGCCATGATTCCGGTGATCAATCCGGCCGGCGTACAGGAGATTCTGGATTACGGGCTGCTGGCGTTCGCGCTGTCTCGTTATGCCGGTGTCTGGGTCGGCCTCAAATGCGTGAAGGACAACGTCGAAAGCACGGCCACGGTCGACGGCCGCATCGATCGCGTCGAGATCAAAATTCCGAGCGAAGACGAATTCCGCATGCCGCCGGACGGGCTGAACATCCGCCTCGGCGATCAGGCGCTGGACAAGGAAGCGCGCTGCACGACTACAAGCGCGGCGCGATGCTGGCCTTCGCTCGCGTCAACAAGCTCGATCGCATCGTCTTGAGCGGTGGCCCCACGCCTAAGCTCGGCATCATCACCACTGGCAAAAGCTACCTCGACGTCCGCCAGGCGCTGGATGAGCTGGGCATCGATGAGGTCAAGGCCAACGAGCTCGGCATCCGGCTCTACAAGGTCGGCATGGTGTGGCCATTGGAGCCGGCCGGCGTCGCCAAGTTCGCCGAGGGCCTTGAGACTATCATGGTCGTCGAGGAGAAGCGCTCGCTGATCGAAACGCAGGTCAAGGAGCAGTTGTTCGATACGCCGACCCGGCCAAGCGTCATCGGCAAGAAGGACGAAAACAGCAATTGGCTGTTCCATGCCAAGGGCGCGCTGGAACCCACCGATATCGCCATCGAGATCGGCGAGCGGCTGATACGTCGCGGGCTTGGCGGCGAGACCGTCAAAACCAATGTCGCCGCACTGAAAGCGCTCAAGGGCAATCGCCCGGTTCAGCCGGAAGCGTTTCTGCGCACACCCTATTTCTGCGCCGGCTGCCCGCATAACTCGTCCACCGTCGTGCCGGAGGGTATGCGCGCCTATGCCGGTATCGGCTGCCATTACATGTCGCAGTGGATGGACCGCCAGACCGAAGGCTTCACCCATATGGGCGGCGAAGGCGCCAACTGGATGGGCGAAGCGCCGTTCTCCAAGCGCAAACACGTGTTCCAGAACCTCGGCGACGGCACCTATCTGCATTCGGGCAGTCTGGCCATCCGCGCCGCGATGTCGTCCGGCGTCAACATCACCTACAAGATCCTCTACAATGATGCGGTCGCCATGACCGGCGGCCAGAAACTGGAAGAAGGCATCGGCGTTCCGCGCGTCGCCGCGCAGCTTCTCGCCGAGGGCGTCAAGCGCGTTGAAGTCGTCACCGACGAGCCTGACAAGTACACCGGCGACTACACCCTGCCCGCGGGCGTGAAGGCCCACCACCGCCGTGACCTGATGGCCGTGCAGCGCCAGCTTGCCGAGATCGATGGCGTCACCGCCGTGATCTATGATCAGACCTGCGCGGCCGAAAAGCGCCGTCGCCGCAAGCGCAATGAATTTCCCGATCCGGACAAGCGCGTCTTCATCAATCCGGCTGTTTGCGAAGGCTGCGGTGATTGCGGCAAGAAGTCGAACTGCGTCGCGGTGGTGCCGCTGGAGACCGAGCTTGGCCGCAAGCGCGCGATCGACCAGTCGGCCTGCAACAAGGACTTCTCGTGCCTTGAGGGCTTTTGCCCGAGCTTCGTAACGCTGCATGGCGCCAAGGTGAAGAAGTCGAAAGGCGCCGCCCAGAGCAGCGATCTCGATCAGCTCATCGCCAATATGCCCGAGCCGACGCAGCCGGTGCTCGGCAATGGGCCGTACTCGATGCTTGTTACCGGCGTCGGCGGCACTGGCGTCGTCACCATCAGTGCGGTGCTGGGACAGGCGGCGCATATCGAAGGCAAGGGCTTCGGCGCCATCGACATGACCGGACTTGCCCAGAAGGGTGGCGCGGTGGCCTGCCATATGCGGGTAGCGCGTACGGCTGACGAGATCCACGCCATCCGCGTCGGCGTTGCCAATGCCGATCTGGTCATGGGTGGCGACCTTGTCGTCACCGCCTCCAACAAGATCCTCGAAACCATGCGGCCGGACGAAACCGCCGTCATCGTCTCGACCTACGAGATGACAACGGGCGATTTTACGCGCAATCCGAACCTGATCGTGCCCGGCAACAGGCTGCTTCAGTCGATCGCCGACCGCGTTCGCAAGGGCCCGCTGCATACCTTCGACGCTCACGATTACGCCGTGAAGCTGTTCGGCGACTCGATTGCGTCCAACATGTTCCTGCTCGGCTATGCCTACCAGCTCGGCTTCGTGCCGATCGGCGCAGAAGCGATCGAGGAAGCCATCACTCTCAACGGCGCCGCCGTGGGCATGAATACGTCTGCGTTCCGGATGGGTCGCCTCGCCGTGCACGATCGCGCCGCGGTCGATCGCATTGCGAAGCCGAAGCCAGCGCAGGCCGAAACGCCCAAGACGCTGGACGAGATCATCGACTTCCGCGCCAGGCATCTCGCCGCCTACCAGGACGAGCAGCTCGCCGCGCGCTATCGCTCCAAAATCAACTGGATCGCCGGCATCGAGAAGGAAAAGGCGCCCGGTCGCACCGGATTGGCGCTGGCGGTCGCGCAGGCCTACCACAAGCTGTTGTCCTACAAGGACGAATACGAAGTGGCGCGCCTGTATACCGACGAGACATTCCAGAAGCAGATCGACGCCCAGTTCGACGGCGTGCGCACGATGGAATTCCACATGGCGCCGCCGATCCTGTCCGCGTTCTACAAGGACAAGGTCACGGGCCATCCGCGCAAGATCAAGGTCGGCCGCTGGATGCTG
>JAEZEY010000146.1 GCA_023432845.1 Pseudomonadota bacterium | reverse complement strand
TGTCCGACCTCAACACCTGTGAGACAAAACTAGCGTCTTGAAGACTGGAGGATTTCGGGATCATCGAAGCGACTGGAAGGAGCGCAGATGATTCGGAAATCCTCGTCCCCCAATCCACCTGACGGCGGACGCCAGAGCCCGTCGGAGCGTCTGGTCCGCGACATTCGCCGGGCGACGCGCAAGCAATATTCGGCGGAAGAGAAAATCCGCATCGTGCTCGATGGCCTGCGCGGCGAGGTCTCGATCGCGGAACTCTGCCGTCGCGAAGGCATTGCGGAAAGCCTGTACTACAGCTGGTCGAAGGAGTTCCTCGAGGCCGGCAAGCGGCGTCTCGCCGGCGACACGGCACGCGCGGCGACCACGGACGAGGTCAAGGACCTGCGCCGTGAGGCCCGGGATCTCAAGGAGGTCGTTGCCGAGCAGGCGCTCGAGCTTCGACTGCTTAAAAAAAGCATGCGCGAGGATGGGGGCGAGGAGGCATGAGGTATGCCGCATCCGAGAAGCTCGAGATCATCCGCATCGTCGAGCAATCGCATCTGCCCGTCCGCCGCAGGCTGGAGAAGCTCGGCATTCTGCCGGGTTCATTCTATCGTTGGTACGACAGGTATCGGACTGGTGGCATTGAGGCGCTCAAGGACAAGTCTTCGGCCCCGTCACGAGTGTGGAACCGGATCCCTGACGAGGTGCGTGCCGAGATCATCGACCTGGCGCTCGATTGCCCGGAGCTGAGCCCGCGCGAACTGGCAGCGAAGTTCACGGACACGCGCAAATACTACGTATCCGAAGCCTCCGTCTATCGCCTGTTGAAAGCCCATGACCTCATCACCAGCCCGGCCTTCATCGTCATCAAGGCGGCGGATGAGTTCCGCGACAAGACCACCCGCCCCAACGAGATGTGGCAGACGGACTTCACCTACTTCAAGATCATCGGCTGGGGCTGGTTCTATCTGTCGACGATCCTTGACGACTTCTCGCGCTACATCATCGCCTGGAAGCTGTGCACGACGATGAAGGCTGAAGACGTCACGGATACGCTGCAGCTGGCGCTAGCGGCATCAGGCTGCGATAGCGCCCGTGTCATGCACAAGCCGCGCCTGCTCAGCGACAACGGATCGAGCTACGTCTCGGCCGAACTCGCCGAATGGCTCGGCGACAACGGCATGGATCACGTCCGCGGAGCGCCGAACCACCCGCAGACCCAGGGTAAGATCGAGCGATGGCACCAGACCTTGAAGAACCGCATCCTGCTCGAGAACTACTACCTGCCCGGCGATCTCGAACGTGCCGTGCACCGCTTCGTCCAGCACTACAATCACGCCCGCTATCACGAGAGCCTCGGCAACCTCACGCCCGCTGACGTCTACTGCGGGCGTGGGCCGAAAATCCTGAGCATGAGGGAGAAGATCAAACGCGAGACAATCCAAATACGCAGATTGACCCACTTCAAAGCCGCAGCTTAAATCTCAACCAAACCTGACCCGGAACCTCCAGTACCTCACGCAAAAATCTGTCTCAAAGCATTCGACGACGGACAATTCCAGACGTGGTCGGCGGCGCGTTCCGCGTCGCCGATAGCGGTTGCACTCAATGTCTGCAGTTGGGACGCTGCGGCTACATGCTGTTGCTGGGATGCCGAGAAAGCAGACCTGGGCACGCTATCGCCAGCAGATCCAACATTCTCCTCAGCGACGTCTGCTAGTCACTCGCAACCAGCCGCCGATGACTACTTATACTCATTATCGGATGGTGTTAGTTGACTCTTGGCCAACCGCCGGGCTGCCGCAGCCCCAATCGGGAGGCAACGTCTTTCGCCGATGCGTAGGCATTGAAGCAAACGGCTTCCTCGTCGAGTAGCGTGGACAGTCCGCGGCGCATCACGATTTTTCCATTGACCAGCACAGTGTCGGCGGTCGGTCCATGTGAGACGGCGATCAGTTGATGCGCCGGATCGATGCCCGGACCCATCTCCGGTTGATGTTGCGCGCGGATGACGATGTCAGCGCGTTTGCCAACTTCTACGCTGCCGATGATGGTCTCCAGGCCAGCAGCCCGCGCTCCGCCAAGAGTTTGCATTTCGATGATGTCTTCCGGCTGCAGGGCATGTCCGGCGGCGGCGGACAAAACGAAAGCGAGATAGCCGGCATCACCAGCCGAACTCTGCCGCGCTGAGTCCGTGCCGATGGCGACAGCAGCACCGCGCTTTCTCAGCTCCGGAATTCGCGTCGCGTGCTGTAGTGGCGTTCCACGCGAGGCGTACGCAAACGGGCACCAGACCATGCTCAGACCAGAGTCCAAGATCGGCGCGACTTCTTCGTCCCGGATCAGGTTCATATGCACGAACATCGTGTTGCGCCCCAGCACGCCAAGCTCGGCAAGATGCGCAAAACGGGCCTTCCCCCATCGCTTCTCCATCGCCGTCGCCAAGCCGATATCGAAGCCAATATGGCTGTTCAGAATAACTCCGGCCTCATCGGCTTTGGTTTTCGCAGTCTTGAAAAGACCATCCGTGGCCGTGCCTTCGCCGTAGAGCGCGACGTGACCATGAGCGATCCCATCCTTGTTCGCATTGCGAAAAAGCTGGCCACCGAGCAGTTTCAGACACCGCTTGCTATCGGGCGCCACACGCGCTGCCAAACTCGGGCTGAGCAATCCAGGAATGGACGCCATTGTCTCCGTATCGTCCCACAGATAGGGATCAGAGAGCGAGCAACGGATGCCGGCCGCGCCTGCCGCAGCTGCAACGGCATCCGGATCGAAGGCACTGCCCGGCTCGACAAATGTCGTGATGCCATGGCGCAACATCTCGATTGAAGCAAGCGCGGTTGCAGCCGCTTCGTCTTCCGGCTCGAGCGCGGCTTTCCAATCTGCATAGTTCGGGCCTGTCTGCCCCCCTTTGCTGGTATCGCCGCGGAAATAGCCCCGGCACGTCTGCGCATTGACGTGCAGATGGGCATCGACAAAGCCTGGATGAACGATCGCGCCGTCGGCAGCGATCTCGCGATTGGATTGCCAGACGGCCGCAATCTCGGCATCAGGTCCGATGGCAACAATGGACGTGCCGCAAATCGCAATCGCACCATTTGAATAGATCGTGCGGCTGGCATTCATTGTCAGAACGCAGGCCCTGCGGATGAGAATATCGCAGGATTTTTTGACCGGCTTAGACATTGTAGACAACTCCCCCACTGTTTACTGACTACCGTCGGTAGGCGGACGGCGCCAACGTTCGAGCACCTCCATGTCGATCTCGACGCCGAGGCCCGGCCCCTCCGGTGGATAGGAAAAACCGTCCTCAATTTTCAGGGGAGCTTTGAGAAGATCTTCGGCATGATAAAGAACACCACAAGCATCGCTATCCGGACCGAGATTTGTCATGGCAACGCCGAGATGAATCTGTGCCGCCGTCCCGATACCGAATTCCGGCATACTGCCAATCATGCAGGGCATGCTCGCCGCCTCGCACATCGCGAAAATGCGCGATGCAGCTAGCAATCCACCGGCTTCTGTCACATAAACATTGGCAATATCGGCTGCGCCAGCGCGGATGACATCCATGGCGCTGCGCGGATTTCGGATACTTTCATCAGCCATCAGGGGCACGCCGATATTGCGGCGAACTTCGGCCATGCCGGCCAAGTCATAGGGTGGTAACGGCTGCTCGACCAGCTCCAGATTCCATTGCTCCATGGCGCGGATCATCTGGATTGCATGCTTGGCGTTGGGCCACCCCATGTTACCGTCAACGCGCAGCTTGACGTCGGGACCGATCGCCTTGCGGATCATACCGACCGCAGAGATATCGCGCGCGCCGTCTGCACTCCCTACTTTCACCTTGATCGTGCGATGGCCGGCTTTGACACGCGCTACCGCGAACTCGGCCATCTGTTCGGGCGTGCCGAACGGAATCGAATAGCTCAGCGGGATTCGGTCGCGCACCTTCCCGCCCAGCAGCTTGTACACCGGCACACCCAGCGACTTGCCGAAGATGTCCCACAAGGCCATCTCGATGCCGGCCTTGGCTTCCTCCACTCCATCGAGTGCGCGATCCATCTTCTGCACGAGATGCCCGATCCGCGTCGGGTCCTCGCCGATCACGACCGGCACCAGCCCTAGCTCGAGATCGCTGCGCAATAGTGCGCCACGGCGCTTGAATACGCTATCAACTTCGCCGATGCCGGTGATTCCTGCATCTGTGTCGACGAAAACGATCGTGTAATCCGAAATTGCTGCAGGCCCGAGAGCTGTGACCGTCACGCCGCCGTAGGGCCTGCGTCGGGGGCACCAGACAGGAACCGTACGCACACCTGTGATCTTCATAACCTCTCCATCCCCCAAAGCCCAATTTCGAACGCCGATCGGTTACTCTTCAATTGACCAAGTGTTCAGAACACTCTATGACCATACCATCAGTTGATACGGACTTTCAATGATCAAGATTTGGCCAAATCCAACGGTGCAAACATTGCCCGACCAGGTCGCGCAAGCGATCCTGCAGCGCATCGCCACCGGTGAATTGCAGCCTGGACATCGCCTTCCGGCGCAACGGGAACTGGCTCAGTCTATGGGCGTCGGGCTCGCTGTCATCCGCGAAGCCGTGCAGCGACTGGCCGCGCTCAACATTGTCGAAGCCACTCACGGCAGCGGTACGATTATTCGTCCTTTCCGCTGGTTGCCGCTTCTTTATGACAAATCCCTGTTTCATCTCGCCATGCAGCGCATCGGCATCAACGATCTCTGGGAGGCGCGTCGCTTGCTGGAAGGACAGATTGTCCGTCTAGCCGTTCTGCGCCGTACGAAGATCAACCTGGAGCGCATGCGGGCCGTTCTCGATAGCGCAAATCCGCTGCCGACATCCTACGAGGCGAGTCAGGAGTTGAACCGAAAATTCCACCGCGCCCTCGCTGAATCGAGCCAAAATGCAGTTCTTCTTGATCTTCTTGAGCCCCTGATTGACGTCCACACCGAAGGGGCGGAGCATCGCTTTAACGAGAAGCACAGCCGGCTAACGTGGGAAGTGCACGAAGCAATTTACGACGCTGTTGCCACACAAGACTTGGCTGCCGCTGAAAGCGCGATTTCGCAGCATTTCAAAATCGGCCCAATTGCGCTGGACGAAATCAAGGCGCGCGGTCGAGCCGCCCGAACATCCCGATCGGCCGCAACACGCAAACGCAAACCGTAGTGGTCCAGGGGCGTATGTGAAATGCTGCGTTTCGATACCGTCATCGGCGATCTCCCAATCCTCATTTACGGCATTCCGTTAACGCTTGGATTGACGGTTGTTGCGTTCGTTCTCGGCACTGCAATGGCATTGCCAATCGCGATCGCGCGTATAAATCAAACACGAGGCGCTTCACAGCTTGCACTAGCCTGGGTCGAGTTCTTCCGCACGACGCCACCGCTGATGCATATCGTGTGGGCCTACTACGCCTTGCCTGTTCTGCTGAATATTCGGCTCGATGCTTTTACCGTGGTTGCCGGCGCCCTGGCTTGCAGCACGAGCGCGCAGATGGCCGAGGTGTTCCGTGGCGGCATTTCCGCCGTCCCGCGCGGGCAGTGGGACGCCTGCAGGGTGCTAGGATTATCGCCGTGGCAACGTATGTGGTGGGTGGTGTTGCCCCAAACGATGCGCCTGATTCTTGCGCCATCATGCAACACGCTCGTTTCTCTTTTGAAGCAGTCGTCGCTCGCTGCCGTTATCGCACTTCCGGAAATCATGAATCGTGGCTGGATCCTAGCCGCGGAAACGTTTCGTCCGCTTGAGGTCCTGACACTCGTTGCCTTGATCTACTTCGTCCTCACATGGCCGCTCGTTCTGCTGTCAGCGGCCCTCGAAAAAAGGAGCGCACTGGCTTTTCGCTCCGAATAAGAACGTGCACTTGAACCGTCGCGTCAGCAAAAGCGGATTGGAAAGTCCGCGAAACAGGGAGAAGTAAAATGCGTCGTCTCATTTCATCATGTCTGACCGCCGCTGCTTTCACAGCATCGGTATTTTCAAGCCCCGCGATAGCACAGAGCGTCCTCGACGAGATTAAGCAGCGGGGTGAGTTGCGCGTGGCCGGCGTGCTTTATCGACCGCTGATTTCGCCGCGCCCCAACGGTGAATACGTTGGCATGGATGTCGAAGTTATGAAGCGAATGGCATCCGAACTCGGCGTCAAACTCAACATTATCAATTCGGAATGGGCGACCGCGGTTGCGGGCATCGAGGGCAAGAAGTGGGATATCGTGCCCGCCATTTGCATCACCGATAAGCGCAAGGAAGTAGTGGATTTCTCCGAAAGCTACATCACTATCGGCGCTACGCTGACAGCGCTCGCAGGCAATCCCAAAGGCTTGACCACTGTCGAGGCCTTTAACCGCCCTGAGGTTGTCTTTGCAGTTCCCGGCGGATCGTGGTCGGAGAATGTTGCCAAAGAAGTAGCGCCGAAAGCCACGCTCAAGGCATTCGGACAGTCGACGTCCTCGGACCTTATCCAGGAAGTTGTCGCCGGCCGCGCTGATGCCGTCGTCCTTGATACGCCCATCCAGACGACCGTCGCGCTGGCGGCATTCGGCGACAAACTCCAGATCGTCCCGGGTCACAACAAGCCGCTCGACGTGCGCGCCTGCAAGGTAGGGTACGCCTACTTCAAGGGTGACACGAAGATGAAACAGTTTGTAGACGCCTTCACCAAGAAACTGCGCGATTCCGGCGAGATCGATGCACTCGTGAAGAAGTTCATGACCGCCGAACAGATCCGCGCGACCAACTGACTGTGTTGGAATAGGCCATGGGCGACCTGCAATTCCACCGTATCGTAGAATACCTGCCAGATTTGCTCAACGGCGCGTTGCTGACGCTTTGGCTTAGTGTCCTCAGCGTCAGCCTCGGCACGGTTGTTGGATTGCTTCTTGCCCTGGCTCGTCTTTCCGGCCAACGCCTCCTCAGCTGGCCAGCGTACGCGTACATTGAATTCTTTCGGACGACGCCGCCGCTGGTCCAGATTGTCTGGCTTTATTACGGGCTGCCCATGATGACGGGCCATGATCTCGGTGCATTCGGCGCGGCAGCCGTGGCGCTCGGACTGAATATTGCGGCGTTCTTCGCTGAAATCTTCAGGGCCGGCATTGCCGGTATCGATCGCACGCAATGGCAGGCAGCACGGGTGCTGGGACTGGGTAAACTGGATACGCTGCGGTTTGTCATCCTTCCACAAGCGCTGCGAAACGTTCTGCCGCCAACCGGCACGACTGTCATCTATCTCATCAAGGGGACCGCATTGGCCTCTGCGATTGGTACGCCCGAACTGCTGCGGGTTGGCCAGTTGATCGCCAACGAAACCTTCCGTCCGGTCGAGACGCTGACCATCGTCGCGATTGCGTACTTCGTCCTGACTTATCCCATAGCCCTCGTGTTCTATGCACTTGAGCGGCGCATGTCAGCCAGTCGCGCTTAAGGAGCCAAACTGTGATCCAACCGCTCGTCGTCGTGGATGATGTCGTGAAGCGCTACGGCGCGGATACGGTCCTCGATCGTGTCAACCTGACTGTATCTTCTGGACAGGTCACTGTCGTCATTGGGCCGAGTGGTTCAGGTAAGAGCACCCTGCTGCGTTGCGTAGCGCGACTGGAGGAAATTCAGGCTGGCCGTATTCTGATCGATGGGCAGGTGGCGTCGCGCGGAACGGAGAAAACGCCGGCATCAAATGAGACCACCGTCGTAAAGGATATCAGCGATCAAGTCGGTATGGTCTTCCAAAGCTACAATCTGTTTCCGCATCTCACGGTCATCGAAAACATTACATTGGCGCCACGTCGCGTTCGAGGTATGGCTGCTTCGGATGCCGATGCCCTTGGTACGGATCTATTGAAGCGTGTCGGCCTGGCCGAGAAGCGCGACGTGCATCCAGCCCGGCTCTCGGGCGGTCAACAGCAACGTGTCGCCATCGCGCGTGCTCTGGCGATGCAGCCAAAAGTCATGTTGTTCGATGAGGTAACTTCCGCGCTCGACCCCGAGCTGGTTGGCGAAGTTCTAAAAACCATGCGTGAGCTGGCGGATGCCGGCATGACCATGATTGTGGTGACCCATGAAATGGGTTTTGCGCGTGATGTCGCCGATGACGTCGTTTTCATGGATCGCGGATCCATCGTCGAGCAGTCGCACCCGGATGAGATTTTCAGCGCGCCGCGGATGGAGCGCACACGTGCGTTCCTTGATCGGCTTCTGGAGCGTGACAGGGGAACGAGGAGAGCCAGATGATAGAGGTTGAGTGGGGGCGCCTGAAAGCAGCGGAGCTCAAACATCGGGCGAAGGACAACGCCGTCGCCATTGTGCCCGTGGCATCCATCGAGCAGCATGGGCCGCATCTGCCCACCATGGTCGATGCCGTTCTGGTCGGTGAGATTGCACGACGCGCCGCTCGTAGCGCGT
>JAEZEY010000145.1 GCA_023432845.1 Pseudomonadota bacterium | reverse complement strand
CCCGCCGCCGGCGCCGCGCCGGCCGGTGGCGCTCCGGCCAAGAAGTAAGCGACAGCCGCTTTCCGGCTGTCTGCCGTCGCGAAAGATCCCGTCCCGGTCCTGCGCCGGGGCGGGATTTTACAAACGGCTGCTCATCAACTGATCTCTTGAGGAGGCGGCAAAGCCATGCTGCTCCTTGTCGGCCTCGGCAATCCCGGCACCCGCTACGCCGGCAATCGTCACAACATCGGCTTCATGGCGGTGGAGGCGATCGCGCGCCGCCACAATATCGCGCCGTGGCGCAAGCGCTTTCAGGGCGTCGCCGTCGAAGGCAATGTGGCGGGTCAGAAAGTCCTGCTGCTGCTGCCGGGTACCTTTATGAACGAGTCCGGCCGCGCGGTTTCGGAAGCGCTCGGCTTCTACAAGCTGTCGGTCAACGACGTCATCGTGTTTCATGACGAACTTGAACTGGCGCCGCTCAAGGTGCGTGTGAAGGCGGGCGGCGGCATTGCCGGCCATAACGGCCTGCGCTCGATCTCGCAGCACATCGGCAACGATTATCGCCGCGTGCGCCTCGGCATCGGCCATCCCGGCGACAAGAAACTGGTCGAGCGCTATGTGCTGGCCGATTTCGCCAAGGACGAATGGGCCGGTGTCGAAGCCCTTTGCGACATCGTCGCCGACAACGTTTCGCTGCTCATCGAGGGCAAGGATTCGAGCTTCCAGAACAAGATTCATCTCACCATGACGGCCAAGGGTTTCGGCGACGACAAGGAACAGCCGGCGCCCGATGCCTGACAGACAATGATGTGGAACTGATCAAATGGGATTCAAATGCGGTATCGTCGGTCTGCCCAATGTCGGCAAGTCGACTCTGTTCAATGCGCTGACGCAGACGGCGGCGGCGCAGGCCGCCAATTATCCGTTCTGCACCATCGAGCCGAACGTCGGCGAAATCGCGGTGCCGGACCCGCGGCTGGAAAAGCTCGCGGCCGTCGCCAAGTCGGGCCAGATCCTGCCGACGCGCATCACTTTTGTCGATATCGCCGGCCTGGTGCGCGGCGCATCCAAGGGTGAAGGTCTCGGCAATCAGTTTCTCGCCAACATCCGCGAGGTCGACGCCATCGTCCATGTCGTGCGCTGCTTCGAGGACGATGATGTGACCCATGTCGAGGGCAAGATCGACCCGATCGCCGATATCGACATCATCGAGACCGAGCTGATGCTGGCCGATCTCGAAAGCCTCGAGAAGCGCGTCGATGCGCTCGAGAAGAAAGCCAAGGGCAACGACAAGGAGGCCAAGGAGGCGCTCGATCTAATCAAGCGCTGCCTGGTCCCCCTGCGCGACGGCAAGCCGGCGCGTGTCGTCGAGCGCAAGCCGGAAGAGGAAAAGCTCTTCCATTCGCTGGGCCTGCTGACCTCCGCGCCCGTGCTCTATGCCTGCAATGTCGACGAGGCCCATGCCGCGACCGGCAACGAGTTTTCCAAGCGTGTGGAGGCCCGCGCTAAAGAAGAGGGCGCGGTGGCGGTCGTGATCTCGGCCAAGATCGAATCTGAGATCGCGACGCTCCCGGAGAGCGAGCGCGCCGATTATCTCGAAGCCGTGGGCCTCAAGGAAACCGGCCTCGATCGCCTCGTTCAGGCCGGCTACGCGCTCCTGCATCTCGTCACCTACTTCACGGTCGGGCCGAAGGAGACGCGCGCCTGGACCATCACGCAGGGCACCAAGGCGCCGGCGGCGGCGGGCGTCATCCATAGCGATTTCGAGAAGGGCTTCATTCGCGCCGAAACCATCGCCTATGACGACTACATCGCCTACAGCGGTGAAGCCGGTGCGCGCGACGCCGGCAAGATGCGCCTTGAGGGTAAGGAATACGTCGTCAATGACGGCGATGTGATGCATTTCAGGTTCGCGAATTGAGCCGTACGCGTGAACCTGAGTTTCTCCGGCCATGACGAGGTAATGGTGTCATGACTGAAAAGCTTCACTTCGAAGATTTCAACGCCGGCGACGTTGCGATTTATGGGCCGCGCCATGTGACGCGGGAAGAGATCGTCGCTTTCGCCGCCGAATTCGATCCGCAGCCGATGCACCTCGACGAAGCGGCTGGTGCTGCCTCGCTACTTGGCGGGCTCGGCGGTTCCGGCTGGCATGCCTGCGCGCTGCTGATGCGCATGATCGCCGACGGCTTCGTCCTCAATTCGACGTCGATGGGCAGCCCCGGTGTCGAGGAAGTGCGCTGGCTCAAGCCGTTGCGCCCCGGCGTCAATCTCCGCGTCCGCGCCACGGTCATGGAAACGCGCGTCTCGAAGAGCCGGCCCGACATGGGCCTGGTCAGAATGACCTTCGAGATGATCGATGATGCCGATGAGGTGGTAACCACCATGATCTCGAGTCTGATGCTGGGCCGCCGCAACGCCGGGGCCGCGGCATGAAGTACTTCGACGATCTGCGCGTCGGCGATCTGCTGATGACCGGCAGCCACACCTTCAATGCGGAGGAAATCAAGTCCTTCGCCCGCCGCTATGACCCGCAGCTTTTCCATATGGACGAAGAGGCGGCGGCGAAGTCGCATTTCGGGGCGCTGTGCGCTTCGGGCTGGCACACGGCGGCGGCATGGATGCGGTTGATGATCGACCAGCAGCGCGAGATGTTGGACGCGATGACGACGCGCGGCGAAACGATCCCGAAGCGCGGCCCCGCGCTCGGATTGCGAGATCTGAAGTGGCTCAAGCCGGTTTATGTCGGCGACACCATCACCTACAGGTCGGAAGTGACCGCGTTGCGCGTCTCGAACAGCCGGCCCGGTTTCGGGTTGATGACGATCCTGACCACCGGCGTCAATCAAGATGGCGTGGCGGTAATTTCGTTCTACAGCACGACCTTTGCCGAGCGAAGAGCATGACCCGAAAAGTGGGGACCCGGTTCTCGGACTTGACCATGCTCAATCTAAAAGGCCCTATTTCCTGACCTTGACCTGCTTCACGATCGCTGACGGCAACACATCGAGATAGGGACCGAGCAGGAAGGCTTCCCCCGAGCCCATGCCGTACAGCCTGTCGTGGGTGTCGATCATCGCGCGCAGCGGCTTGGCGCAGGCCGGGATGGAGTCGATGATCAGGTCGTTGATCGCCGCCGGGCGCACATCGCCGTCATAGCGTGGGTCGGACGACACCTTGCGCGCGATGCAAGCGGTGGCACGCTGCACCAGCGGCAGCATGGCTGTTTCCTTTTGGCGCGTCGATATGTCGGGGATCGGCGCCGGAGCGAAGGCGAGTTCGGTGCCGCCATCCAGCGAGATGGGCGTGGCGGGTGAACCGAGCACAAGCGACAAGCCTATTAGAGCGACGATCATCGGTGGAGCGGCCCCGCGAATCGATGGTGCGTTACTGGTAATGCAGGTGCCGTTCATTCGCATCCGAATCTGCGCGCGCATCGCGCGCCGCGCGTGGGCGCATCAGCTAACCGATTCATTTGATTCAGCCTTTACCGCCTTTAATTTTTGGCTGCATGAATTATTCGGCGAAGTTTTGTGATGGGGCGCGCTCGTTGGAGCGGAACGCTTTGCGGGATGCGGCGTTCTTTCGGCTTAACGAGGAGTAGACCCCAATGAAGCGCATTACCTTGCTGCGCGGCGGCCACATGGCCGGTGCCGCCGTCGTTCTGCTGACGGGTGCCGCTGTGGCCTCGGCGCAGACCACCGTCATCACCACGCAGCCGGCCACGAGCGGCGCGGTCGTCTCGACCACCGAGCGCCTGGAACTGACGCCGGTCCAGCGGCAGACCATCTATCGCACCATCGTTCGCGAGAGGGCGGCGCCGGTGCAGGCAACGACCGAGTACCGCGTCGGTACGCGCATTTCGCAAGACACGACCCTGTATGCCGTGCCGCAGGAGGTCGCGGTCGAAGTCCCCGCGATCCAGTCCTACAAGTACATGGTCGTGAACAACCGCGTGCTGCTGGTCGATCCGGCCACGAGCCAGGTCGTGGCGGAAGTGGTGGACTGATTTCGGCGCCGTCAATCCGGACATCGGACCTATTTCCAATGGGCCGTCCGCCGCCGGGCGGCCCATTTTTTTGTGCGGCGATCACAAAAGCGGCGCGGGGAGTGAAGCCGTGTCATCGCAGACTCTGGATTTCGCCGCCAAGCGGGGTCATAGTACCAAGCAGGGAGTTGCTGGCGATGTCGATGATTAACTACCGGGCGCCGTCCGAGCTATTTCCGAGTCGGAGCCGCAAGTCGCGCCGGCCGATCGGCTACAAACGCTTTCCAACCGCCGCCGAAGCCATCCGCTTTGCCATCGAGGAATTGCCCCCCGAATTGCTGCTCGGGGCCTATCTCGAGGTCGAGGAAAAGCGTTTTGACGGCAATGGCATCCGACAGCTATACGACAGCACCAACTACCCCCTGCCGCGCAAGTCTGTGAGAGCCGGCAAAGCTGCCGCCAACTAGCTCGTTAACCTCCCACCCGGATTTTTGGCTTTTCCCTGCAGATATGTGATCTGCATCAAGGAACGGCCATGCTTTAGCCGTGTTTATTACCCGATAAGACGGCCCCCGCGATTAGCGCGCTGGGCGTTCTGACAACTCGAAACAGGATCTGGAGACGCGGCCGTGGCCGATCGTAATGCTCTTGGAAAAATCGGTCTGATGTTCGTTGCCGCGACCCTTTTCGTGATGATGATGGGTGCCGTCGTGGTGGCCGGCCACCTCTCCGGGCGCGCTCAACTCGACGATGACGCCAAGGTCTTCGGCTCCGCCGTGACCGTGAGCGAGGCCCGCTAGGCCCGCGCCGGCGTTCGCGTACTCCCCGATCAGTTCAATCGGCAAAAAAGAACCCCGCCACTGCGGGGTTCAAGTTGTTGGGAGGAGTGTCCGAACGGACCTCTTCCTCCGCATTGGCGCGGCAGGACCTGTCGCCGGCGAATTCCATCACTGTACAGCCGCTGACGACGAATCAGTCAGTACGGACGTCTGAACATTAGCGCCGAGAGCGTCGACGGCGGAGGTTGCGGGATGTGTGTGAGCGTGAAAATCCACAATCCTGAGAGGTGTCCTCCCAGTCCACACGTAGCAGTGGGGGTCCCGTCGGCGACTCAGCTTGCCGTGCGATGGCCCTGCGGCGGCCGGGTCGGGTCGCCCCGCCATTGCTTAAGACTGTCGCCGATCACCTGCATCGCGGTCATAGCAGCGTGGTTGAGGCTGGCGTACCCGGCCACCTCCCGGGTGACGCGGTCGCCTTCCTGCCGCAGCATGTCGCGGACGCCCTGCAGCTCCAGAATGACGCGGTCGATCTCGTCCATCGACTGGCTGGAGACCCGCCGGATCAGCGTGCCGAGGTTGTCGGCGACGACGTCGCCGCCGGGTTCGGGCTCGCCGCGCGGGCGGCGCGCCACGTCGCGGCGGACGAACTCGCGGATCTCGCCTTCGAAGGCATTCGCTGCTGCTTGATCGATTTCGCCGAGCCGTTCAGGCGCGCGCGGCGGTGCGAAGCGTTCGGGCCCCGGTTTGTCCGCGGACTTGTCGGTGCCGAAACGTTCGGGTTTCGTCGTGGTCATGACCAACTCCTTTACAGGCGCAACCGCGCATGAGCCTCAGAGAGGCCAGATTGCGACATGTGAACCGGGCGGGGTTGGGGCCGCTAACGGGCGGGAATAGGGCGGAGGGAACTTCGCGCGGCTGAGCCGTGCTTGTTACCAGCTAAATCGCGCACGGGCGCTGACAGAGCGGTTCTCGCCCTCTTTGCCGACATCGTGGATCGACGTCGATACGCTTAACTGCCCGTAAAGCTTCTGCTCGGCGCTGAGCGTGTTGTGTGTCACCGGATCGGTGCTGTTCGACGACAGTGCGGCGCCGAGCGTGGTGCCGGTCGCGAGGATATTGAACCGCGCGGAATTGTCCTGGCCCCAGACGCGCGATGTCGTCGTGCCATCCGGCGATGGCAACGCCATCATCGGAATGTCGAACGTCGTGATGCCGCGCCCGAAGGTTTCCGTCATCGACGTGCGGCTCTGCAGCGTCATCGACAGATGGCTTCCGATCGGCATCGTCCG
>JAEZEY010000121.1 GCA_023432845.1 Pseudomonadota bacterium | reverse complement strand
GGCTCCACGAGGATGAGGCCGTACATGCCGTTGGCGATATGGAGGGCGACGGGCGGCACGGCGCAGTGACAGACGTAGATGCCTGGGTTCAGCGCCTTGAAGGTGAAGGAGCGCTCCTCGCCCGGAGCGGCCGTGGTCGCGGCTGCGCCTCCGCCTGGCCCGGTGCAGGCATGAAAATCCACGTTGTGCATCATCCAGCTGTCTTCGGGGTTCTTCAGATGCACTTCCACCGTGTCGCCAACCCGTGCCCGGACGAACGGGCCGGGCACGGTGCCGTTGAACGTCCAGAAGCGGAACATGGCCTTTTCGTCGAGGTGCGCTTCGACCTCCTTTGTCTCGAGATCGACACGGACGGTGGCCGGCTCCCGCCGCGTGAGGGGAGGGGGTATGTTCGTCGGGTTCTCGGCGATGTCCGCCATGGAGGGATGGACTGGATTGACCGAATAGATGCGGTTGCTCAGGCTGCCCGAATAGGTCCTGTGCCGGGATGCCTGGGTGCCGCCCGACTGGGCAAGCTCCATGCCCGCATGCGTTGGATCGGCACCGCCCGTCTGCGCCAGGGCATCGGCCGTGAGGAGGCCTCCGACCGTCGCCCCCACTGAACCGACCAGCAAGCTGCGCCGGCTTACGGACCCGTGGTCCTCGTCGGACCGTTCGGACAGCACGGACGGCTTCTTCTGTGACATGTTCGACTCTCCTTGGGATTTTCTGGAACTGGCTGACCTGCCAAGGCCACGCCGTGGGTCAGTCACCGTCCGAAGCAGTTCCGGAACCGACCTCGGCCGTGAGTTCGGCCATCCGGGTCTTCGCCTTTCCAGGGAGCTTCGCCGTCTCCGCCGAGTCAAGGTTGTCCCTGCCGTCACCGACCTGGATCAGCCCAACCATTCCCATCGCGAAATGCGGCAGGCACTTGTAGCCGTAGATTCCCTCCACATCGAAAGTGACCGTCACCTCCTCGTTGATCTTGCCTTTCCACGGCTCGACGCCTTCGGGCAGCATTTCCTTGATGGATTCCGAATTGTGCCCTTTGTCGGTGGCCACGAACTTCACGCTGTCGCCCGGCTCGATCTTGAGGAACGCCGGATCGAACTGCATCGGCTGGCCCTCGGGCCCCTTGTTCAGCATCCGGACCTCGTGTTCGGCAGCGAGCGCTCCATTCCAGGCGAGTCCCGAGACTGCGGCAACCATGGCAACTGCGGTAAGTCGCTTCACGTTTTCCTCCTGCGTCGTTGAGTAGACATAGCGCCGAGAACCACGGCGGCACACTTCGGCTAACGGGCCCCTCCCGGCTAAGTTCCGCCGCGAAGGGGGGCGGATGAACTGCAGGAGCGGCGGAATTCCTGCGACTGGTCCCTCCCGCCCCGCCTGCATCTGGTGCTCGGCCGTCAGCAAAGTCAACGCTTGTACGCGACTCGTGTGAGTCAGCTCGGGACATACGGGACGCCACCGAGGAGGCATGTGCGCCCTCAGCCATGGTGGTTCGCAGATGCAAGATGGCGCTTTGTCAGCCAAAGCGCCGCCGGAGGAATGACCAGCCATTGAAGAAGCGGCAGAAGACCTGTCCCGAAAGGTGGAACAAGGGGCATTAGATCGGAATAGCTCCATCGGTGGGTGATCGATGTGTGGTAGAGCTCAAGGGCCACGGTCGCGGCAAGTCCGACGGCCATGTAGACCAGCAGGGGAAGAGGCTGGAGCCGCGCCAGCCACCGCCGTGACCGCCCGACGAGCGAGGCGCTCCAGAAGGCAGCGAGCGCTATGACCACGTCGCCCTTCGTCGCAGAGAGGCAGAGCTTCGCTGCCTGCCAATGCGGCATCTCGGCCATGCCCTCGAAGGCGGGAGCCTGCAGCATCTCCCACGCGAAGTGGAGGAGAAACGCAAAGAGCGCCAACGGCGCCTCGGGAATGCGCGACCATGACCCCGCCGACATGGATTCATTCACCTCCTGCGCCGATGCCGACGCGAAGCACCCGATGCCTTCAGCGCGGTTCCTTCGGATGCGCCAGTCTTCCGATGCCGAGGGAGGCGTCGGTGCGAGCCATGGAAGCCTCTCCGTCCGTCTCGGATCCTGCGAGCGCACGGATCGCGTCGATGGTCTCCGGGATGACGATCGCCTGGTTGTCCACCATGTAGGCGTAGTAGAGCTCGCTTCCGTCCACCTTCAGCATGTCTTCCCACAGTGCGACCTCGTACAGGTCGCCGTGCGGCCGACCGATATCGAGCATCCATTCCTTGACGGCGTTCAAGGCGGCAACGCCGCGGTCGATGCGCACCAAGGCGATCCGGGAGGACTCGCGAAAGGCATCCAGCACTTCCTCCTTGGCGGCTGGCCTCGTCAACTCGACGTTCCAGTAGTGAAGGTGGGACAGCGTCTGCGGGACCTTCACTGCCATCGTTACGACGTCAAGGCCGGGATCCACGGTCTTCGCGTCCGGCCCTTGATGGCTCGGTATCTCCGGCTCCGGCACCAGCGTGTTCATGATGCCTCCCAGGTGGCTCTCCCAAGGGTCAGTCGCGCGCCTCAGCAGCGTTCCCCGGGCCTTGCGAAGAAGCCCCACCCTCTTCAGGGCTGACAAGGTGCGGACGATCGAGGTCGTGTTGCACGAGACGACTCGCGTGGCCTCCCGTCCGAGTGCGCTGCCATATGAGCATTCGGCGACGAAGGAATGTCCGGTCACGTCGTGCTTCTCGCCTCCCTGGAGGATGAACTTCTTACCCATCCTCCTGTAGGTTTCGACGTTGGCCGCGGCCACCTTCTTCGGAGTGCAGTCGACCACGACATCGGCGGCGGCGAGAAGTTCGTCCAGGTTCCCCGCCACATCGATCCCGTTCGCTGTCATCGCGGCCGAAGCCTTAGGGACCGCGGCATGTATCCGCATGCCCTTCCGGTCGGCCACCTGCATGCGCCAGTCAGATGTCACGTCGGCCACGCCCGCCAATTCCATGTCATCCTGGAGGACGACGGCTTCCGCTACGCGCTTCCCGATGACTCCGTAACCATTCACCGCCACTCTGGTTCTTCCGTTACTCATTTTCGCTCTCCATCGATCTTGCCGTCCGAGGGGGTGGGTCCTGCCGTCCACCGCCGCCATCGAGCAGCCGAAGCACTTCCCGCGCGACTTCCACCTCCTCGTCTGTCGGCACCACCAGCACGCCTACCTTTGAGGCCGACGAACTGATCGACGGCCCGCCCTTCAGGTTGAGGCCGGGATCGACCTCAACGCCAAGCCAGCCGGCGGTCCTGGCGACCGATTCGCGGATTACTGGCGAATTCTCGCCGATGCCTGCGGTGAAGACCAATGTGTCCAGTCCTCCGAGCGCCGCGGCGAGGGAACCGATCTCCCGGCCTGCGCGATACACGAAGGCATCGACGGCATCGCGCGCGTCGGGACTCCTGGATTCCAGCAGGCGCTGCATGTCTCCCGTGATGCCGGAGATGCCCAGGAGTCCCGAGCGATGGTAGAGCAGGCTCGCGACTTCCTCCGGCTCCATGCCTCGTTCCTGCAGGAGATACAGGACAACGCCAGGGTCGAGCGAACCGCATCGCGTGCTCATCACCAGGCCGTCGAGGGGCGAGAACCCCATCGTCGTGGCCACGCTCTTCCCGTCCAGCATCGGGCAGAGGCTGGCGCCGCTCCCAAGGTGGGCGACGATCACCTTGCCTCCTGCGGAAGGACCGTACGACTTCCGGAGTTGGGAAGAGACGTAGGCGTAGGACACCCCGTGGAAGCCGTAGGACTGGATGCCCGCATCCGACAGCTCGCGCGGAAGGCCATAGGCCTTGGCGACAGCGGGCCGCCCGCTATGGAACGCCGTATCGAAGCACCCGACCTGCGTGGCGGCGGGAAACAGCTTCCTTGCCCGCTCCACGATCTCCAGGTTTTGCGGCTGGTGGGTAGGAGCCAGCGGGACCAGCCGACGCAGCGCCTCGACAGCGCCATCGTCGAGGAATGCAGGAGATCGGTAGGTCCGCCCGCCGTGGACGATGCGGTGGCCTACCGCTTGCAATCGAGAGATGTCGGCCACCGAGCGGATCTCATCGGCTACGATCTCGACCGCCGATCCGATGTCCAGCGGCCCGGCGCCGAGGTCGCGTTGCCGTGCGGGCTCCCCGCCGCCGGAAAGGCGGAGGCGGGGCTTCGCATTGAGCGAGGCGACGCCGCCTTTCACCAGAAGCGGCAGGTTCGCGCGCCGCTCGTAGAGCGCGAATTTCAGGCTCGACGAGCCTGCGTTCAATGCTAGGATCATGGGAGGCATGGCCGACCGCTCCGTCGATCTACTCGCCCGACCACTGCCAGTCGCGCACCTCCGGCATGTCCTGGCCGTGCGCCCTGATGTAGTCGTGGTGCTCGAGGAGCTTTTCCTGCATCAGCTGCCGCAGGCTTTCGCCGCCCGCGCGGATCGCAGGCGTCCTCTCCACCACGCTCTGCACCAGGTGATAGCGGTCGAGGCCGTTCAGCACCGTCATGTCGAAGGGGGTCGTCGTCGTCCCTTCCTCGTTGAATCCCCGGACGTGGAAGTTGCCGTGGTTGGTCCTGCGGTAGGTAAGCCTG
>JAEZEY010000389.1 GCA_023432845.1 Pseudomonadota bacterium | reverse complement strand
CCCTTGACCTGGCCAGGATGAGCCGAGAGCAGGAGAATGCGATTGCCGATGCGCACCGCCTCGCTGATCGAGTGAGTGACGAACAGGACGGTGAACTTGGTGTCGTCCCAGAGCTGGAGCAGTTCTTCCTGCATCTTGGCGCGGGTCAGCGCGTCGAGCGCAGCGAAGGGCTCGTCCATCAGAAGGATTTCCGGCTCCATGGCCATGCCGCGGGCGATCGCCACGCGCTGCTTCATGCCGCCGGACAAAGTGTGCGGATGGTTGTCGGCGAACTTGGTGAGGCCGACCATGTTGATGTAGTGCAGAGCGCGCTGCTCGGCTTCGCGACGGCCCATCTTGCCGCTCGCGGTGAGGGCGAAGGCGACGTTCTGCTTCACCGTCTTCCACGGCAACAGTTGGTCGAATTCCTGGAACACCAGGACGCGGTCCGGACCCGGCTTGGTGATGACGGTGTCGTTGAGGCGGATTTCGCCTTCGACCGGGCGGATGAAGCCGCCGACGGCCTTCAGCAAGGTCGACTTGCCGCAGCCCGACGGCCCGAGAATGACATAGCGGTCCGAACGGTAGATATCGAAACTGACCCGGTAGGTTGCGGTGACCAGATGGTCACGGGTCTGATATTGCAGTGTAACGCCCTTGACCGCGAGAAGTGGGGCGACGCCATCGCTCATCTTGAAGAAGCTCCGAACCATGGGGCCAGGGGCGACGCCGGGCAGCGCCGCCACTGGCCGATTTGTGTCAGACAGCTGCGGTTTAGTTGCCGCCGCCGAGCGATTTCGCATCGAAGAACAGGTCGTCGAGCGAAGCCGGCTTGTTCTTGAGCGTGCCGATCGCGTTCATGAAGGTAGCATACTTCATGACGTTTTCCGGCTTGGTCGTATAGTAGATATCGGGCTGGTCGAGGATCTTGATGAGCTGGTCAGTGGTCCAGCCCTTGCCGCCCATCGACTCGAGCAGCACTTCGGCCGCCTTCTGCTTGTCGTTCTTGATCATGTTGAACGATTCCTTCAGCGCCGCGACGAAGGCGGCGTAGACCTTCGGGTTCTCATTGTGGAACTTGGTTGTGGTCGAGATCATCGTGAAGGTCTGCGGCCCGCCCATCACGTCGTTGGTGGTCTGGATGGTGCGGATCTTGCCGTCCTCAAGCTCGCGCTGGGCGAAGGGCGGCGAGGTGTAGTGAGCCGTGATCTGCTTGTTGCCCGACAGCATGGCGACGACACCGTCAGGATGCGTCATCGATACGGTGAAGGGATCGTACTTGAAGGTCTTGTCAGCGCCTTCCTTGTCGCGGGCGTACATCTGCATGATGATCGCGGGGATCGAGACCTTCACCGCGGTCACGGCGATCTTGTCGCCGTCCTTGATGTCCTCGAGCTTCTTGAGATCGGGCGAGGCCGTGTTGAGATACATCGGCATCGTGCTCATCGCCGCGACGCCCTTGACGTCGCCGCGGCCCTTGGTGCGATCCCACAGGATCAGGAAGGACGGCGGGCCGGCCGAGATGAAGTCCGCCGAGCCGGACAGCAGCGCGTCGTTCATCACCGAGGGGCCGCCGATCCTGGCGTAGTTCACGGTGAGCTTGATGCCGAGCTTCTCGGCTTCCTTCTCAACGAGCTGGAACTTTCTCATCATGTGCAGCGGCAGGAAGCCGAAGCCGCCGGCGCCGAGCGGCACGCGCAGCTCGGTCACTTCGGCGCGTGCCGAGGTCGTGGGCATCGCCGTCGTCAGCGCCAGGGTCAGCGCTGTGGCGCCGATCGCGAGGCAGGCCATAGTCTTCTTCATGTGCGTCTCCTTACTTTTTGTACGTCGATATTACGATACCACAGGTTTGCGAATTCTCGTGAATAATCAGAGCTTAAATTCCCGCGGATCTTGGTTTGGGATCGGCATCGAGCCGCGCCGCCCAGCCTTCCATATTGGGCCGTGCGGCCGGATAGATGTCGAGCACGATCGGATCGTGTCCGGGCACGACATGCGCCTTCGATGTCGCCAGCGCCTCGACCTTGTCGTAGCCGGCGAGCACGTCGGCGACGTTGTAGGTGATTGGAAAGACGCGCCGCTGGTCGAGATGCGCGTAGAAGTGCGCGACGTCGGAGGCGAGCACCACCCAGCCGCGCCGCGTCTTCACGCGCGTGGCCTGCAGGCCCTTGGAATGACCGCCGATGTGATGCACCGACAGGCCGGGCGCGATCTCCGCGGCGCCGTCGTGGAATACGACGCGGTCGGCGAAGATCTTGTTCACCATCGCCGTGACGTCGGCCGCCTCGAACGGCATGCGCATCATGGCGTGGCACATGCAGCGGCCGGTGGCGTAGGCCATCTCGCATTCCTGCAGATGGTAGCGCGCGTTCGGGAAAAGGTCGTGATTGCCGGAATGGTCGTAGTGCATGTGCGAGATGATGACGTCCTTCACCGAGGCCGGATCGATGCCGAGTGCACGCAGGCCGTCGCCGACCGGTTTCGAGATGTGGCGCTTGCGCGCGTCGGCTCGAGCCTGGTCGAATCCGGTGTCGAGGATGACGGTGCGCTCCTTGCCGACGATCGCCCAGACGAAATAGTCGAGCGGCATCGGCACGTCGTGTGTGTCGCCGCCGATGAAGTTGTCGGGCGAGTTGCGCTCATGCCGGCCGT
>JAEZEY010000339.1 GCA_023432845.1 Pseudomonadota bacterium | reverse complement strand
CCCCCCCGCCCCCCGCGGCCGGCCAACTCATCGACGTCGAGCCGTCCGTGGGGGCCTGCATAGGACACGAACATGCCGTGCCCCTGGTCGGCGCCGGCGTCCATGTGGAAGCGGCGGCCGCTCGAAGTGGCGATGCGCACCGCGCCTGCCCTGTCTTCGAATTGCGGCCCGCGCGGGTTGGGCACGGAGCCTTCCGAAAACCATGCCGAGACGGTGGCCGGCGACTCTTCCGTCAGATAGCGGAACGCCTCGAAATAATGCGAGCCGTTCATCGCCATACCGAAATTTCCGGCAACGACGGTCATGCTCGACAGCCCACCGAAAGACTGCGCACGGGTCAGTTCCTTGACCTTCACATACTGGTCCATGAAGCGCATCTGGTGGTTGACCGCCAGCCGCGTACCCGCCTTCTCACAAGCCGCGATCATGCGGTCGCAATCGGCAAGCGAGGTCGCCATCGGTTTCTCGCAGAGCACGGCTCGAGCGCCATGCGCGGCGGCCAGACAAACCAGGGGGGCGTGTGATGGCGCGGTCGTCGCTATGACCACCAGTTCGGGACGCGTCTGCTCCAACATGGGACCGGGTTCGGCGAACACCGCGCTGCCGGGAAGGTCGAACTCGGCGGTCGCCTTTTCCCGCGCACCCTCGAAGGCGTCGCAGGCGCCAACCACGTCCAGGTTCAGGCTCTTCAGCACCTGAAGATGCCGAAGGCCCATGCGGCCCAGGCCGATAATGGCAGCTTTCATGGCAGTACTTTCAGACGGTGTAGCGGTCGGTCTTGTAGCGCGAATGGTTCTTTGGATCGGCGAACCACTCGGCGGTCACGGCAAGGCCACGGCGCAGGCCGTCCCTGCCGGCGAATTCGGGTGTCCAGCCGAGAAGCTCCCGCGCCTTCGAATTATCCGCCCACAAACGTTCCACCTCGCTCTTGGCGGGCCGCAGGCGCTCGTTCTCGCACTCGATCTCGACCTGCGTACCCATGACCTCGCCAATGAGCGCGACGGTGTCCCCGACGCTGATTTCGTAGTTGCTGCCGATGTTGATCACCTCGCCTACCGACTTCGGACTGTCGAGCACCGCAATCATGCCGCCGGCAGTGTCGGCGACGAAGTTGAAGTCCCGTGTCGGCCGCGTCGAGCCAAGCTTGACGACGTTGCTGCCCTTGGCGAGCTGGGCGATAACCGTCGGAATGACGGCGCGGGCCGACTGTCGCGGGCCATAGGTGTTGAAGGGCCGCACGATCGCTACCGGCGTCTCGAACGAGCGATGGTAGGACATCGCGATCTGGTCCGCGCCGATCTTCGTCGCCGCGTAAGGCGACTGCCCGACGAGCGGATGATCCTCGGTGATCGGAACGAATTGTGCAGTGCCGTACACCTCGCTCGTCGACGTGACCACGACCTTCGATACTCCGAGGTCGCGCGCCGCTTGCACGATGTTGAGGGTGCCCCTCACATTCGTGTCAACATAGCTGTCCGGCGCGACATAAGAATAGGGAATGCCGATCAGGGCAGCGAGGTGCAGGACAGAATCGCACCCTTTCATCGCGGTACGCACGAAGTTCGGGTCACGTACGTCTCCCATGACGACCTCGATCGATGCCCGGATGTCCGCCGGCACATCGTCGAGCCAGCCCCACGATTCGAACGAGTTGTAGATGACGAACGCGCGCACGTCGCGCCCGTCGCGCACCAATTGCTCGACCAGATGGGAGCCGATGAAGCCATCGGAGCCGGTAACGAGTATCTTGCTCATGACACGCCCCTCATCACGGCGCGGGAACGGCAACGGCCGCCTGGCCCCCGCCTTCGCCACCCATCACCATCACCTTGACCTGATCGCGTTCGACAGCGCGCATCATCGCATCGGCACGTTGCTTGTCGGCGAGCGAATGCAGGAACTGAGTCATCTGCTCGGGGCTGTAGCCGGCCGGCAACTGCTCGATGAGCATCCGAACGCCAGAACCTTCCTTCGCGCGACGTTCGGCCTCCTTCTCAGCCACCTGCACCAGCGTCTGCTGGCGCTTCAGCTCCTCATCGGCGGCGAGCACCTCGCCGACCGCGGCCAGAATCCGGCGCGGCGGCGACATTCGGCGAATCTGCGGAGGCATGAGCGTCAGCGCCTCGGCGGCCTCTTCCTGAGTGAAGCCGGCTCCTGCCAGATTGCTTACGACGGTTTGCCGGAAGACGGTGTGTATTCGCTCCTCGAGCTCCTCACGCCGTCCCGAAACGGCATCCGTCCAGCTGAAGGAGGCTGCAGCTTCACGCACGGAAGAGCGTGCCGCCGGCGCCAGAAGCTCGACCTGGTAGTTGGGACCGATATTGGCGAAGACCTTCCACGCAAGGTCCGGATTGAGCTGGTACGGAAAGTTCAGATCGATGGCCAGCGGAATGCGGTCGGCCGAAAGCGCCAGCGTCCGTTGCCCGTCGGCAACCGCGTCCGGGTCATCGAGCGAACCACCGGAAAGTTCGAAGATCTGGCGCCGGACGACCATCGGTTCGGCCCGCGCGGCCGGAAACACGAAATGCAGGCCGGGGCCGTATGCCTCCTCCTGTACCCGTCCGAATACGGTGACTACTTTGACCGTGCCGACCTGGACCGTGATCATGCTGAACATGATCAGCACGATCGCGACGGCAGCTAACGGCACGCCGAATAACACGCGCGGCGAGAGCTTGCGGCCCTGCTTTCCGACCGCTCGGCGCGCGACGAACAGGACGATCCCCGAGATGATGACAGCAACGATGAACGCCCGCACGATCGGCGAGAGGGCTAAAAAGCTCGCTAGCAAGTTCACTCTCCATCTTCAAATTTCATAACGGCGATGCGCGGCGAACGATGCTGCTGGGCCCTGCATGGCCACATAAGCTACCGCACTGCGGGTGACTCAGCCTCACCGCAGCACCGCATCAAAGACCAGACCCGACGGCGCCTAGGCGGCGACAAGCGAATCCGCATTCACAAAGACGCGAACCTTGCGGCCCATGAAGTCCAGCAAGACCGCGACCCTGTCACTATCGGACATTCCTTCGAACAGACCAATCTTTGCCGAGAAGACGCCGTCGACCAGCTGAACCTTCTCGCCGCGCGCGAACGGGGGGCGCCGCGCGAATCTGAAGTAACCCTGATCATCCTCGTTGTTGCGAAGACCCTCGACCACCCCCGCCGAAATCGGATGTGGCCTTTCGCCGAGCATCAGCAGCTGCGCAACCCCGAAAGTTGAAAGAACGGAGCGCCATCTCTGACGCGAAACATCCATAGCAACGAACAGGTAGCGAGGAAACAGCGGCGCAGGCACTTCCTCAACACGACGCGCATGGCGGCGACGCTTCAAGATAAGAGGAAGATAGACCGAATATCCCTGGCGCTCCAGGTTGGAAGCGGCCTTTGCCTCGGCGTTCGCGTGAGTTCTCACGACGTACCAAGCGGTCCCTGCCGGCCTACCGCTCATCGCTGGCCTCCTCGACCGGCAGCGTCGAAAGCGCGCCGGTGTTCTGCAGGAACTCGGGCACCAGTACCCGATTTTCGCCGTAGAGCTCACGCGCGGCGAGAACCATTGCCGCAGTCTTCGCGATCTCGGTGACAACGACGGCGTCGATCCTGCCCTGGAGATCGCTGATCCGTGGCACAATCGGGATACCGGCGAGGTGCGCGCGCCCCGACGCCGTGTCAGCTACGGCCACGATCGAGACACCGCTCTCGGCGGCACATATGACGGCGATTTCCGCGATGTCCGAGGCGCCGATGAGCGCAATCTGCCTGAAGCCCCGAGCCGATGCGACGTTGAACGTCGCAAGGCACTGCATCTTGGCCTGACGAAAGAACCAGAGCGAATTAGACAGATACCGAAAGGTAAGACGCGACTTCTCGGTGAAGCCACGCGGCGTCAGGTAATAGACGTAACGGCGCGCCGGAGCGGAGGAGACCTTGACCAGGCCCTTGTTCACGCAGTGCCGCAAATAAGCATTAGTCAGTCCGAGCGCGATTCCCACCTCGGTCGCGAAGTGGCGCTGTGAGCCCTCCCCACCGCGATCGACGGTTTCAAGGAGGCTGAGAAGTATCCTCTCGTTGAGCTTCCCCGCCCCAGGCCTTGCTCCCACGACTATCCTCGTGAACCGATGACTGGGAGGCCCTCATAGGACGTTCACGGCGTGAACGTCAAGGCCCAACCAGCAGCGACGACGTGGCCTCCGGCGTTCCAGTGCCGAGCACCCTCACTCGCTAACCCGGCCATAGATGTCGTCGAAGCGCACGATATCGTCCTCGCCGAGATATTCGCCGCTTTGCACCTCGATCATCACCAGCTTGAGCTTCCCTGGGTTTTCCAGCCTGTGCTTGCTGCCGCAGGGAATGTACGTGGATTGGTTTGGCGCCAGCAGCAGTTCCATGTCGCCGTTGACGACTTTCGCCGTTCCGCTCACCACCACCCAATGCTCCGACCTGTGATGATGTGCCTGCAGGCTCAATCGCCCCCCGGGCTTGACCTCAATGCGTTTGATCTTGAAGCGCTCCCCCTCCTCCAGCACCGTGTAGGAACCCCATGGCCGATGGGCAGTCCGATGCAGGATCGCCGTCTCCGAGCCAGCGGCCTTGAGACGGTTATACATTTCCTTGATCTCCTGCGCCGCGTTCCGATCGGCGACCAGCAGCGCGTCGGCTGTGTCGATGACGAGCAGGTTGGAGACCCCCACCAGACTCACCAGTCTACCCTCGCCGTGCACATAGGAGCCGCTGGTGTTGTGAGCCATCACATTGCCGACAAAGCGGTTCCCGTTTTCATCTGGCTCGAGAATGTCGGCCATGGCGTTCCACGATCCGACATCCGACCACGAGAAATCGCACGACAGAAAACGGGCATTCTCCAGTTTCTCCATAATCGCATAATCGATCGAGATCGGCTTCACATCCGCGAAGGTGGGTCTATCCACCTCGATGCTGACTCTGCCATTGGAGGTGGCGGTTCTTGATGCGGCGTAGACCAGCCTCGTCTGTGCGAGGAGGTCCGGACAGTGCTTTTCCATGAGATCCAGCATTATAGCGGCCTGGAAACAGGTAATTCCGGCGTTCCAGTAGAAATTGCCGCTTTTCACATATTCGACTGCCTTCGAGTGGGTCGGCTTCTCCACAAAACGCCGCAGCCGGTCTCCTTCCGCCTCGATGTATCCGAAACCGGTTTCGGCATGGGTTGGCCTTATCCCGAACAGCACGATCTGACGGTCGATCGCCAGTTCGACTGCGCGATCTACGGTCCGGGCAAATGCAACGGTGTCCGGTATCAGGTGGTCGGCAGGCAAGTTGAGAACGAGCGCATCGGCACCTTCGACCTCAGCTACATGCAGGCAAGCCAGAGCGATGGCCGGCGCGGTATCGCGTCCGAACGGCTCCAATATGAAACTCTGAGCCAGGTCGCGGCCTCCCACGAGGTCGTATTCATCAGCCGTCAGGAACATGAGCTCGCGATTCGTGACCGTGGCCACCCGGCTGACGCCAGGCAAAGCGGCTGCGCGCGCAAAGGTCTTGCGAATTAGCGTCTCGCCGTCAGGTAGGGAAATGAACGGTTTCGGAAAGGTTTCGCGGGACAGGGGCCAAAGGCGAGACCCCGCGCCGCCGCTCATGATTACCGGAACAAGTCTCATGCTTCTTGATCCCACTATAAGTTCGCCCATGCGGGCCTCTCGCCGGCCGGAAGATCGCTGGCCGCCCGGATGTGGCGCAAAACTAGATAACTCCTCAGGAATCTCTGACCCGACTCGCTACAAGCGGTCCGACTTGCGCTACTCCTACCGAGACGGCGGTAATTGATTGGGTGGCCAAAGCCAAGCACGATCCCCAGTCCGTCGCCGCGCTCCGCGAAGTTTTTGAATCGGCCGTGCACTATATATGCGTTGTGAATGTATTTCCTATCAAACTCGTGCGCCGCTGCGTCTCTTTTTCGAGCTTGAGCGCCGCTCGGGTGGAGTACTTCAACACATGCTGCATCCTAATTCGTCAGCCGATCTGCAAGGTTCAGGCGCGCGTGATGCCGTCTGAGAAATGCCTGCGCTTGTGCCAGACCGAAGAAAAGCAGTTTCCGGGCAGTCTGTTCATCGCGGTGCTCAACGTAGCATCGCAGTTCCGGAGCATTGCCGGACGCACGATAGTGCAACACAACGCCCCCTGCGTCGAGCATTCGAACTCCGTCGGTCGTGTCCAACCTAATTTCGCATAACCAATCCTCAACCAAACGTTCCCGGAACGAGGCCTCCGCTACTAGCTGTGACAGAAAGTGCGCGCTTGCAGTAGCTGGGACGTTCTCCAACCGCCCACTGGCCGCCGCGCTAAAAGCGAAATCGGCCGCAAGTGACGAAAGCAGTCGGCCCGCGCGCCGAGCTTGGTGAAGTACTACTAGGATTGGCACAAGAGCGTCTCTGGTCAGAAGTGCAGGTAGTTTGTGCCCGTCGATCTCGATCGGCGAACCGATGAGGACTCCACCGTTCGCTTCGAAACCTATAACTTGCCGCGCGCCGGTGGCCGCTGCATGCGCAATCGCATCGATCACGTAGGGTGAGCCAATCCGCGTGCGCACTACACGCGCAAAGCGACCACTACGCTCGATCCCGGAGTTGGAGGTAACCGGTGTCACCACGCAGTCCGCGCCAAGGGCGCGCGCTGTTATTGCACCGACGAGGTCCCCTCGCAGGAACCTTCCTTTCTCATCCGCGATCAGCGGACGGTCGGCG
>JAEZEY010000323.1 GCA_023432845.1 Pseudomonadota bacterium | reverse complement strand
TCCTCAGGATGAGGCGGGTTTTGCAGGTGCATCACTGTGCGACCCAGCCGCCGTCGATCGAATAGGCCGAGCCGGTGATCGAGGCCGCCGCGTCGCTCGACAGGAACACCGCGAGCGCGCCGATATTCTCCGGCTTGGTGAACTGATGCATAGGCTGCTTTTCCGACAGCAGCGCGATCTCCGCCTCGCGCGCCGACTGACCCGTGGCCGCGGCGCGCGCGTCGATCTGCTTCTGCACCAGAGGGGTCAGCACCCAGCCGGGGCAGATCGCGTTGCAGGTCACGCCATCATTGGCGGCCTCGACCGCCACCACCTTGGTGAGGCCGACAATGCCGTGCTTGGCCGCGACATAGGCGACCTTTTGCGCGCTGGCGACGAGGCCGTGCGCCGAAGCGATGTTGATGATGCGGCCCCATTGCCGCTTCTTCATGCCGGGCATCGCCGCGCGAATGGAGTGAAACGACGACGACAGGTTGATGGCGATGATCGCGTCCCACTTGTCGACCGGGAAGTCCTCGATATTGGCGACGAACTGGATGCCGGCATTGTTGACCAGCACGTCGAGCGAGCCGAATTCCTTCTCGGTGGCCGCCACCATGTCGACGATCTCGGCCGGCTTCGACATGTCGGCGCCCGAGTACCGGGCCTTGACGCCGAACTCCTTTTCCAGGCCGGAGCGGATCGCCTCGATCGCATCCTTGTCGCCGAAGCCGTTGAGCATGATGTTGGCGCCGTCGGCGGCGAGCGCCCGCGCGGTGGCGAGTCCGATGCCGGAGGTCGAGCCGGTAACGAGTGCGGTTTTGCCTTTGAGCATGGAAATCCTCGTGACGTTGAGGCCGGGAGACGGCGGGGAGGGAACGGAACGGGTCGGAGGTTGCCCGGGAACCTGCCCCTATTTTTATTGCGCCGCAATATATATGTTCAACACAGCGACCTCCGAGAGGCCTTAGGCTACACTTCAATGCAGCCGACTTACTGGTGAGCAGAACCGTGGCAAAGAAAGTGCAGGCCCAGGATATCGTTCGCGAAGTATTTCCGACGCCGGATCACGACCACGGCCGCTGCGCCGCGGACGCGATCGCGCATGCCGAGGCGGTGTGCGCTTCCAACAAGGAACGGCTGACGCCGATCCGCCGCCGCGTGCTGGAAGCACTCCTTGCGAGCCATGCGCCGCTCGGCGCCTATGAACTGATCGACCGGCTCGCCGATGCCGGCGAGGGCGGCCGCCCGGCGCCGATCACCATCTATCGCGCGCTGGATTTCCTGCGCGAGCAGGGTCTCGTTCATCGCATCGAAAGCCGCAACGCCTTCATCGCCTGCGTGCACAATCACGAAAGCGGCGATCCGGTGGTGTTCCTTATTTGCGACACCTGCGGCGCAGTCGGCGAAGCGACCGGCGCGGGTATCGCCGACGCGATCAAGGCGGCGACACGCGCCGCCGGCTTCGCGCCCAAGACCCCGGTCATCGAAATCTCCGGCACCTGCGCGCATTGCAGGTCCGCCTGATCAGGTCCGCCGGAAGGCCGGTTGGCGCGCCGCAATTCACCCGCTAAACAACGTCATCGTCCGCGATAGCGGATGCGCCGGGAATTGTTCGTTCATGTCGTCGTCTGCTCCGTCGGAGCCGCCCGCTTCGCCGCCTCACCACCACACCATCCGTCCGCTCGATGCGGTGGCCGTCGCCGTTGTCGTGCTGTTGTGCCTGTCATGGGGTTTCAACCATGTCGCGGTGAAGCTGACGCTGCATGACGTGCCGCCGATGCTGCAGGCGACGATCCGCTCCATCGTCGCAACGATCCTGGTGGCGGGTTGGTGCGTGGTCCGGCGCATCCCGCTTTTCCGCCGCGACGGCACCCTGATCGCCGGCATTGTCGTCGGCGCGCTGTTCGCCCTCGAGTTCATCCTGATCTATCAGGGCCTCGTCTACACGACCGCGACCCGCGCGGTGGTGTTTCTCTATCTCGCGCCGTTCTTCGTCGTGCTCGGCGCGCGCGTCCTGATGCCCGCCGATCGTTTCCGGCCGTCGCAATGGCTGGGCCTCGGCCTGTCGTTCATCGGCATGATCGTGGCGTTCGGCCTGCCGACGCCGGCGCTCGATCCCCGGCAGACGCTGGGCGATGTGATGATGATCGCCGCGGCCTTCTTCTGGGCCAGCACCACGCTTATCATCAAGGCCAGCCGCCTCAACGGCACCTCGCCGGAAAAGGTGATGCTGTATCAGCTCGTCGTTTCGGCGCCGTTGATGGCGCTGGCGGCGTGGTTCGCCGGCGAGCGCATCGTGCACTGGCCGGACCATCAGGCGCTCGCCTGGATGGCCTACCAGTCGGTCTGGGTCGTCAGCGTCACCTTCGTCATCTGGTTCGCGCTCATCAAGAAGTATTCGGCGAGCCGCGTCTCGGCTTTCACCTTCCTGACGCCATTGTTCGGCGTCGCCGCCGGCCATTTCGTCATGGACGAGCCGCTGACGCTGGCTTTCCTGGTGGCGGTGGTTTTCGTCGCCGGCGGTCTGCTGCTGGTCAATCGCGCGAAATAGGGCTCTGGCGCCTGCGTTGACCCTGCCATATTTGTCTGGCACTCCCCTGCCGTCAGGATAGCCAGATGAGCCCCGCGCCCCGTCACAGAACCGTTGCAGTCGATGTTGCCGGCGTCACCGTCGGAGGCGGCGCGCCGATCGTCGAGCAGGCGATGACCAACACCGACACCGCGGATGTCGAGGGCACCGCGCGCCAGATCGCGGCGCTGGCCCGCGCCGGTTCCGAACTGGTGCGCATCACGGTGGACCGCGACGAAGCCGCCGCCGCGGTGCCGGCGATCAAGGAGCGGCTGGCGGCACTGGGCGTGCGCGTGCCGATCGTCGGCGACTTCCACTACAACGGCCACACTTTGCTGGCGAATTTCCCCGGCTGCGCCGAGGCGCTCGACAAGTACCGCATCAATCCCGGCAATGTCGGCTTCAAGAACAAGCGCGATCCGCAGTTCACCCAGATCGTCGAAATGGCGATCAAACACGGCAAGCCGGTGCGCATCGGCGTCAACTGGGGCTCGCTCGATCAGGAGCTTCTCACGAAGCTGATGGACGAGAACTCGCGCTCGGAAAGTCCGCTCGATGCCCGCGCCGTGACGCATGAAGCGATGGTGCAATCGGCGCTGCTGTCGGCGGCGCGCGCTGAAGAAATCGGCCTGCCGAAGAACCGCATCATCCTGTCGGCGAAGGTCTCGGCGGTGCAGGACCTCATCGCCGTCTATACCGAGCTCGCGCGCCGCTCCGACTATGCGCTGCATCTCGGCCTTACGGAAGCCGGCATGGGCACCAAGGGCATTGTCGCTTCGGCGGCGTCGATGGGCGTGCTGCTGCAGCAGGGCATCGGCGACACCATCCGCATTTCGCTCACGCCCGAGCCCGGCGGCGACCGCACCCGTGAGGTGCAGGTCGCGCAGGAACTGCTGCAGACCATGGGTCTGCGCACTTTCGTGCCGCTGGTTGCCGCTTGCCCCGGCTGCGGCCGTACCACCTCGACCACGTTCCAGGAACTGGCCTCCGAGATCCAGAGCTTCATCCGAACCTCGATGCCGGAATGGAAGACGCGCTATCCCGGCGTCGAGACGCTCAACGTCGCGGTCATGGGCTGCATCGTCAACGGCCCGGGTGAGAGCAAGCACGCCGATATCGGCATCTCGCTGCCCGGCACCGGCGAGCAGCCGACCGCGCCGGTGTTCATCGACGGCAAGAAGGCCGGCACCCTGCGCGGTGCGACACTGAGCGCCGACTTCAAGCAGATGGTGATCGACTATATCGAACGCCGCTGGGGCACCGGCTCGCGCACAGCGGCCGAGTAGAGCATGATCCCGAAAAGTGTGCCGCGGTTTTCGGAAAAGATCATGCTCAACAAAAAGTCGGAAGAACGCGCGTGAAAGCCAAATCCGTCCTGCTGACCTTCCTTGCGCTCGGCGTGTTCATGATCGGCATCACGATCTATTACGCCGCGACCATCGACCGCGCGCAGCGCGATATGGACACGGTCGTGGCGCCGGACGGCCGCTACAAGGCGGTGCATATGCGCGTTTACGGTGACAGACCGGAGCCGTTCTGCGTCGATACCATCGCCATCTATCTGGCGCTCTATCCGGAAAGCTTCGTTTCGTCGAAGCGTGCCTACGAAGTCTATGGCGGGCCCTGCGCCACGCCGTCCAAGGACGCTCCGGCGCCGAAGATCGAGTGGACCAGCAACAAGACGGTGCGCATCACCTACGCGGCGCCGGCCGACAGGGCGCCGCGCAAGCGCGACCAGGACGCCTCGCTGTTCGTCGACATCGAGTGGGTCAAGGCAAACTGACCGCCGAGGCCTGTCCGCGCGCATCGCAGGGCCTCTTGACAATAGTCCTATTGCCTTATAATCCTAGCTCGTCAGGTTGGGTTTACAGCGCTTCATGAGGCGCCGGAAAACCGGCCGGACACGGCGCCCGACAATGGCGCCGCTACCGGCTCCGCCTCGGGGCGGGGTCGCGGTGGAGCGCCGGGAGGCGCAGCGCCGTGGCGGCGGGATTAGCACCCCTGTCGTCCTCCGGCGCGCGCGCCTCGGATGCAGGGAGTAGCGCCCTTGCATCATGTCGGCGCGCGGGCGTCCCGATCGCAAGGGACGTCCAAAGGGGGCCTCGCAAGCCCTCTGGCGCCTCCCGGCGCTCCATTTTCGGAGAACGGAAAAAGGGGACAGGCCCGCCCGGGCCTTTCAAAGAACAGGGCCGGCGCAGCGTTGGCTGAAGGCCATCAGATCAGATTGGCGACCACGTTCACGGTCAGTGCCAGCACCACGAGATTGAAAAAGAACGACAGCACACCGTGCATCGACACCATGCGGCGCAGCGCCTTCGATGTGATCTGTACGTCCGAGACCTGCGAGGTCATGCCGACGACCAGCGAGAAATAAAGAAAGTCGCTGTAATCGGGCGCCTTGTCGCCGGGAAATTCCAGCCCGCCGATGATGTCGTCGCGGCCCCGGCCGTAATACTCATGCGCGTAGTGAAACGCGAAGATCGTGTGCACGAAGGTCCAGGACAGCACGATGGTGGCGATGGTGAGCGTGATCGCCAGTGAGCCATTGCCCTGCTTGGCGCCGACCAGCGCGAAGACCACAGCGACGAGGCTGGCGCAGGTCGCGACGATCGACAGGACCAGAATGACGAAGCCGCCTTCATCCTGCTCGGCGGCGCGCTTGCGGATCGCCTTGACGTCATGGCGTTGCCGGAAGTGCGCGGCGAGCGCCAGATAAACCAGCAGGCCGAAATCCCATGCCGCGAGCAGGCGCGCGATCGTGTCCATCTTGAATGCGAGCAGCACCAGCCCGCAGGCGAAGCCGGCGACGATGGCGATGACGAGCTTGACATGCGCCTGCGCGATGCGGATCGGAATTGGTCTGGCGGCGGTTTTGGCTTTGGCCATGGAAGCGTTTGCCGGTCTGCGGTCAGCTCCGTCGCTCGGCGATGAAACGGGCGGCGGCGCGCAGAGTATCGGCCTTCGCGCCGAACGACGCCAGCGCCGCGTCGGCGGCCGCGATCAAACCGTCAAGTTTGGCACGTGCGCCGTCGATGCCGAGCGCGGCGACCAAAGTTGCCTTGCCGGCTTCGGCGTCCTTGCCGGCCGCCTTGCCGAGCGTGGCGGCGTCGCCTTCGACGTCAAGCAGGTCGTCGGCGATCTGGAAGGCTTCGCCGATCGCGGCGCCGTAATGTTCCATGGCGGCGAGGTGTTCGGTATTGCCCTTACCGAGAAGCGCGCCGGCGCGGCAGGCAAAGCGCAGCAGCGCGCCGGTCTTCATCGCCTGCAAGGTGACAATCTCTTGTTCGCTCAAGTTGCGTTTGGCCGCGAAGCGGCCTTCGGCGGCAAGATCGAGCATCTGTCCGCCGGCCATGCCGCCAAGCCCTGATGCGCGGGCAAGCTCGCGCACCAGCGCGATACGCACGCCGGCGTCGGCATGCACTTCCTCACGCGCGAGAATGTCGAAGGCCAAAGTCAGCAGCGCATCGCCGGCGAGGATGGCGGTGGCTTCGTCATAGGCCTTGTGCACCGTGGGGCGGCCGCGGCGCAGGTCGTCATTGTCCATCGCCGGCAGGTCGTCATGGACCAGCGAATAGCAATGCAGCAGCTCGAGCGCGCAGCCCGCGAGCAAGGCTCTCTCGCGCGGTGCGTCGAACAAGGCGGCGCTCTCGACGACGAGGAATGGCCGCAGTCTTTTGCCGCCGCCGAGCGCGGCGTGACGCATCGCCGCAACGAGCCGCTGCGGCCGCGTCACTTCGCCGGCCAGCGGCGCGTCGCCCAGCAATTGCGCCAGCAGCGCTTCGCTGTCAGCGGCCACGGCATTGAGACGATCTGCGAAGGAACTCATGGCGCCTTGTTAGCCTTGAGGTCGTCTGGGCCGCAACCCGAACCCGCAATGGGCTACACTGATGACCGTGATCAGTCGCTCGGACTTCCTGCCCTCATTGCGGCCCGGATTTGCCCGCCGGAAGCGCTCGGTGTGGCGAACGGCGTTGTACGTCGTGCTGGCGCTGCTGCTGCTGCCTTATGTGCTGACGCCGCTCTATGCCGTGGTTAATCCGCCCTCGACCCTGATGCTGTGGCGGACTGTCACCGGCCAGCGGGTGGAGCGGACCTGGGTGCCGCTGGCGAAGATCGACCCGGATCTGGCGCTCTCGGTGATCGTCGCCGAGGACGGCCGGTTTTGCAGCCATTTCGGCCTCGACCTGACCGAAATCCAGAACGCCATCGACGACGCCGAGGGCTTCGACGACGTCCGCGGCGGCTCCACCATCACCCAGCAGGTCGCCAAGAACCTGTTCCTCTGGCAGGGCCGCAGCTACGTCCGCAAGGCGCTGGAAGCGCCGCTGGCGCTGTGGATCGACTTCGTCCTATCCAAGCCGCGCATTCTGGAAATCTACCTCAATATCGCCGAACTGGGTCCGAACGGCGAATTCGGCGCCGATGCCGCCGCCCGGCGGGCTTTTGGCCGCCCGCCGGATGGCTTGAGCCGCCATCAGGCTGCCCTGATCGCTGCGACTTTGCCAAATCCGGTGACCCGGGACGCCAAAAGGCCCGGGCCGGGCCTGCGGCGCCTGGCGGGCCTTTACCAGCGCCGCGCCGCGTCCGCGCCGGAGGCGGCCGCCTGCGTCCGGACAAAGCGCTAGGTTCCGGGCGTCAAATCCGCGCCTTTGGGGCTGGTCTTGCGCCGTTTCATCCTCTATAAGCCCCGCTTCAAACCGACAATTTGCGCCTATCAGGAGTTCAACCCCATGGCTGTGCCAAAGAGAAAAACGTCGCCGTCGAAGCGCGGTATGCGCCGCTCGGCCGACGCGCTGAAGCAGCCGACCTACGTCGAAGACAAGGATTCCGGCGAACTGCGCCGTCCGCACCACATCGACCTGAAGACCGGCATGTATCGCGGCCGCCAGGTTCTGAAGGTGAAGACCGAGGCGTAAGAGCGCCTCTGACCCGGCGGAGGGAGGCTGACCCCCGTGTACCTGCTCGGCTTCCCCCTGCTGCTGGTTCCTTTCGCGATCTACAATATCGTCGCTTTTCTCTGGGCTGGCGTGAGCTGGTCCGATGTCGTCACGCGCGTACACCTGGTGTCCGGTGGCGAGTGGACGATGTCTGCGGGCGAAATCCTGATCGCGGTGTCGCTCGTTTTCCTGTTCGGTGAAATCGTCAAGGCGACGCGGATCGGCACCCGCGCGGTGGTCGATCACGCGCTGTCGCTGTTGCTGTTCCTCGCCATGGTGGTCGAGTTCCTGCTGGTGCCGCAGGCGGCGACCGCGACCTTCTTCCTCCTGATGGCGATCAGTCTCGTCGATGTGCTGGCCGGCTTCGCCGTGACCTTGCGCACCGCACAGCGCGACCTTTCGGTCGACGGTTTCCCGACTTCTTCTCTCACCTCCTGAGCTTTCCATGACACGTGATTTCCAGTTGCCCGGCCGCTCGCCGGTGATCGCCTGCGACGGCATGGCGGCGACCTCGCATCCGCTGGCGACGCTGGCGGCTGTCGATATCCTGCGCGATGGCGGCACTGCCGCCG
>JAEZEY010000318.1 GCA_023432845.1 Pseudomonadota bacterium | reverse complement strand
CGGCAAGGTTGCGGGCACCGTGGTGTCGCGGCAGGAGCGGCGCACCAAGACCGGCAACAAGATAGGCATTTTCGGCCTGTCGGATGCCTCCGGCACCTACGAGGCCGTGATCTTCTCCGAAGGCCTTGCCGAATATCGCGACCTGCTGGAACCCGGCAAGGCGGTGCTGATGGTGCTGTCGGCGGAAGTGCAGGGTGATGAGGTGCGCGCCCGCATCCAGTCGGCCGAACCGCTCGACCAGGCCGCCGCCAATTTGCAAAAGGGTTTGCGCGTGTTCCTGCGCGAGGCGGCGCCGCTCGAGGGTGTCGCCAAGCGGCTCGAGCCCGCACCGCCGCGCGCCAGCGGCGCCGGCGAGGTCAGCATGATCCTGTTGCTGGGGCAGGGCCGCGAGGTCGAGGTCAAGCTCGATGGGCGCTACAAGGTGTCGCCGCAGATCGCCGGCGCCATCAAGGCGGTGCCCGGCGTGATCCAGGTCGAGGCGCTCTGACGGCGGGCGCTCGTCGTTCATTCGACAAGAGGGCAGGCCTTTGACGGCAATCAGCGCCTATCTTGACCGCCGGGTCGATCCCGCGACCGATCACGTGCTCGGCCCGCTCAGCGCGCAGATCTCGCTGGTCGAGTACGGCAGCTAACGGCCTACGAGGCCTTTGCCCAGCGCGGCTATCTCGCAACCGGCATGCTGGAGATCCGCGACAAGGCCGCCGTGTCGGGCGGCGCGATGGCGCATCATTTTCCGGCCAAGCGTGACCTCGGTCTGGCCGTCATCCGCGATCGGGTCGCGCAGGCTGTGGCGCACACATGGATCGAGCCGCTCGATGCCTGCGCCGATGCACCGTGGGCCATCGACCGCATCTTTGCGGCGATCATCAATGAGCTCAAGCGCAAGGGCTCGGTGTCAGGCTGCCCGCTCAACAACATGGCCATGGAAATCGCCGCGCATGACGCGGACATGCGCGAGGCGCTCGATGCGGTCTTCCTCGCCTGGCAAAAAGCGTTGCGCGCGAAATTCCAGCATGACGTCGCAGCGGGACGCGCAAGCGATCTTCATCCCGGCCGGTTTTCGACCCTGGTGATCGCCGCTTATTCCGGCGCCATCGCGATGGCAAAGGCGCGTCAGGACGTGCAGCCCCTGTTCGACTGCCGGAATGAACTGGCGTCGCTCATGGCGCCGAAATATCAACGTGCCAGGCGTGGCCGGCGCGGGCGCGCGGGCAGGGACGTCTAGCCTGCCGCGCACCGTAACCAGACGCTTGACTTTAATTCCTACGGCGATTATTCCTATTTATGTCCTGCTCGGCCGGGGGCGTCATCTAGAGGCGTCTACGTGATGGAGTAAGGATGCGGTGCCTGCGGCCGGGGGAGGACGTAACCTCCGGGCTCGGGCGGCGACGGGGCTCCGCCTGGAGGCACTAAGACCTCCCGCAAGGAGCTTGCTGACGGTGCGTGCTAGCCGCGACAGCGGCCCAGCCGCCGAAAGCGCGGCCCGTGCGCCGGCAAGACACCGCGATGGAGCGCCGCGGGGCGCATGTGTCCTCCGATTGGGGGCACAGCGCACCGCAAGGTGCGATCCACGAAGGGCGCCTCGCGGCGCTCCATCCCCTCGGCATGTCCGGGGGAAGGAAGGGAAGGCAGGCCACCCGGGCCTTCAAGAACAGGGGCGATGACGCACGTCTTTTCAGAGCCTTAAGACCCATCCGGCGCCTTGCCACCCGCGATTCATGCCTATATAAGCCCGGCTCATCACTCACGCGGAGAGTTGGCTTGCGCCCCGACAATGGGCGAGCGAGCCGTCCGGTGGCCCAAATTTCCCTTTGAAAATCAAAGGATAATCCGGGGCTCACACACCCTCCGCGGCGGACCAACCGGAGAATACAAATGGCTCTTCCTGACTTCTCGATGCGTCAGCTGCTCGAGGCTGGCGTTCATTTCGGCCATCAGGCCCACCGCTGGAACCCGAAGATGGGTCAATTCATCTTCGGCACCCGCAACAACATTCACATCGTCGATCTCGCCCAGACCGTGCCGCTGCTGCACACGGCGCTCAAGGCCGTGTCCGACACCGTCGCCAAGGGCGGCCGCATCCTGTTCGTCGGCACCAAGCGCCAGGCCCAGGACCCCATCGCCGACGCAGCCAAGCGCTGCGCCCAGTACTACGTCAATTCGCGCTGGCTCGGCGGCACGCTGACCAACTGGAAGACGATCTCGGGTTCGATCTCGCGCCTGCGCAAGCTCGAAGAGATCCTGAATTCGGCCGACACCGGCGGCTACACCAAGAAAGAGCGCCTGACCATGCAGCGCGAGCGCGACAAGCTCGACCGCTCGCTCGGCGGCATCAAGGACATGGGCGGCGTGCCCGACCTCATCTTCGTGATCGACACCAACAAGGAAGACATCGCGATCAAGGAAGCGCGCCGGCTCAACATCCCGGTCGCCGCCATCGTCGACACCAACTGCGATCCGAACGGCATCACTTATGTCGTGCCGGGCAACGATGACGCCAGCCGCGCTCTGTCGCTGTATTGCGATCTGATCGCCAAGGCGGCCATCGATGGCATCGCGCGCGCCCAGGGCGAGCGCGGCGTCGATCTCGGCGCTTCGGAAAAGCCGGTCGCGGAAGCGATCCCGACCGCCCCGGCCGCCCCCGACCTCGGCTTCGAACAGCTCCCGGGGCCGCGCGGCGTTGCCGACGACCTCAAGAAGCTGCCCGGTGTGTCCGGCGCGATCGAGAAGCAGCTCAACGACCTCGGCATCTTCCACTATTCGCAGATCGCCGAACTGTCCCCGACCGCTGCGCATAATGTTGGCGAAGAAGTCGGTCTGCCGGGTCGCGTCGATGGCTGGATTGCCAAGGCGAAGACCATGCTCGCGGACGCCGAGTAACAAAACGATCGGCCGGTCCCATATAC
>JAEZEY010000308.1 GCA_023432845.1 Pseudomonadota bacterium | reverse complement strand
TGCCGACCTCGGCCACGATCTTCTGCGCCAGCGCGTCGATCTCGGCGTCGGTCATGGTCTTGTCGGCGGGCTGGATGGTGACGGCGATGGCCACCGACTTTTTGCCCGGCTCGATGCCCTTGCCCTCGTAGAGGTCGAACACGGCGACGCCGGCGATCAGCTTCTTGTCGGCGTTCTGCGCGGCACGAACGATGTCGGCGGCCTTGACCTTGCCATCAACGACGAAGGCGAAGTCGCGTGTCACCGGCTGGAACGGCGACAATTCGAGCAGCGGCTTGGCGCGCGTCGGCCGCGCCTTGGCCGCCGGAATGTTGTCGAGCAGGACCTCGAAGCCGACCAGCGGGCCGTCAATCTTCAGGGCGGTGAGAATGCGCGGATGGATTTCGCCGAAATGACCGATGATGTTCTGCGGTCCCATCTGGATGGTGCCGGAGCGTCCCGGATGGAACCACGCCGGTCCGCCGGGGACGACCTGCAGCGACGCCACCAATGCACCCGCCGCAGCCAACGCCGCCAGGGCATCAGCTTTGGCGTCATAGACATCGACGGGCTTAGCCGCGTGCGACCAGTGCCGGCCGGCACCTTCCGGCTTGGCCAAGGCACGACGAACGCCGCTCGCGGCGACGAACTGATCTTCCCGCTTGTCGCCCTTGAAGATCTGCCCGACCTCGAACAGCGCCACGTCGGGATAGCCGCGGTCGGCGTTCTTCTGCGCCGAGGCGATCAGGCCCGGCAGCAGGCTCGGCCGCATGTCGGAGAGCTCGGCGGCGATCGGGTTGGCGAGCGCCAGCTCTTTTTGGCCGCCGCCGAACATTTCGGCCTCGCGCTTCGGCACGAAGGACCAGGTGACGGCCTCGACGAGACCGCGCGCCGCGAGGCCACGCTTGGCCTTGCGCGTGCGCGCCTGGATCGGCGTCAGCACCGGCTTGCGCGCATCGTCGTCGCGCGGGAAGGGCGTCGAGGGCACCGCATCGACGCCGGTGATGCGCACCAGTTCCTCGACGATATCGGCACGGCCGTGCACGTCCGGCCGCCACGACGGAACGGCGACCTTGAAGTGGTCGTTCGGTCCGGCGACGAAGAATCCGAGGCGCTCCAGCAGGCGTTTGGTCTCGACCACCGGCAGTTTGATGCCGGCGAGGCGCTCGAGCTCGCTCACCGGATAGTCGATGATGATTTCCTTCGGCTTTGGATCGCCGACGACCACAATCTCGGACGGTTCGCCGCCGCACAGGTCCATCACGAGGCCGGTCGCCATTTCGAGGCCGGGCACCATGAAGTTCGGATCGACACCGCGCTCGAAGCGATAGCGCGCATCGGTGCTGATGCCGAGCTTGCGGCCGGTTTGGGCGATGTTGAGTTCGTCCCACAGCGCCGATTCGATCAGCACGTCGGTGGTCGACTCGTCGCAGCCGGATTCCTCGCCGCCCATGATGCCGGCGAGCGATTCCACGGCGCGCTCGTCGGCGATCACGCACATGGCGTTGTCGAGTTCGTAAGTGCGGCCATCGAGCGCCAGCAGGGTTTCGCCGTTCCTGGCGCGGCGGACGGTGAGATTGCCCTTCACCTTTTTGGCGTCGAACACATGCAGCGGCCGGCCGCGGTCGAAGGTGACGTAGTTGGTGATGTCGACCAACGCGTTGATGGGACGCAGGCCAATCGCGGTGAGCCGCTTCTGCATCCATTCCGGCGACGGGCCGTTCTTGACGCCGCGCACCAGACGCAGGCCGAAGGCGGGGCACAGGACCGGGTCTTCGATGGTCACCTTCACCGGGCACGGAAAGGTGCCCTCGACGCGTTGCGGCGTGTTCTCGAGATACTCGCCGATCAGCGTGGCGCCGAGATCGCGCGCGATGCCGTTGACGCTCGTGCAGTCCGGGCGGTTCGGCGTCAGGTTGATTTCGATGACCGGCTCATTGAGGCCGAGCACTTGCGCGAACGGCTCGCCGATCGGCGCATCCTCCGGCATTTCGATGATGCCACTGTGATCATCGGAGAAGCCGATCTCCGCACCGGAAATCATCATGCCCTGCGATTCAACGCCGCGGATCTTGCCGACCGAGAGCGTGATGTCTTTCGCAGGGATGTAGGTGCCGGGCAGCCCGAGCACGGTCTTCAGCCCCGCGCGCGCATTCGGCGCGCCGCAGACGATCTGCAGCGGCGTGCCGCTGCCGTTATCGACCTTGCAGACGCGCAGGCGGTCGGCGTTCGGGTGCTGCACGGCCTCAAGGATCTGCGCAACCTTGAAGGGCGCGTACTCCTTGGCCTTGTCCTCGACGTGCTCGACCTCGAGCCCGATCATGGTCAGCTTCTCGACGATCTCGTCGAGGGAAGCCGTGGTGGTGAAGTGATCCTTCAGCCAGGACAGGGTGAATTTCATGACGAGAGCCCTCCCGCGAGGGTCGGGAAGTCGAGCGGGCGGAAACCGTAGTGGTTGAGCCAGCGCACATCGGCCTCGAAGAAGGCGCGCAGATCGTTGATGCCGTATTTCAGCATGGCGATGCGATCGATGCCCATGCCCCAGGCGAAGCCCTGGTAGACATCGGGATCGAGGCCGCAATTCTTCAGCACATTCGGATGCACCATGCCGCAGCCGAGAATCTCCAGCCAGTCATTGCCTTCACCGAAGCGGATTTCGCCCTTGTCGCGGCGACACTGGATGTCGACTTCCATCGACGGCTCGGTGAACGGGAAGAACGACGGGCGGAAGCGCATCTTCACGCTATCGACTTCGAAGAACGCCTTGCAGAATTCCTCGAGAATCCACTTGAGGTGGCCGAGGTGCGAACCCTTGTCGATGACGAGGCCTTCGACCTGGTGGAACATCGGCGTGTGGGTCTGGTCGCTATCATTGCGATAGGTGCGGCCCGGCATGACGACGCGGATCGGGGGATCCTGCGCGGGCGTCATATAGGCGGCAGCCGGCTTTTCGTTGGTGTTCTGCATGACGCGCACCTGGAC
>JAEZEY010000305.1 GCA_023432845.1 Pseudomonadota bacterium | reverse complement strand
CGCCACCCGGCCACCCCCGGCCCGGCGCCAACCCCCCGTGACCCGGTGATCTCGTTTAGGGACGCGCAAGCGGGCGGCGGGTGGAACGTGAAGTTCCATCCGCCCCATTTACGTTACCGGCAGCTTTCCGCCGGCCGGTATCGGCCTCGCCTTATGATCCGCCCCGGTAATTCCGGGCGGCTTGAGGCATGTCTCACCTTCTCATCAAGCGAACCTTCCTGTTCGTCACCTTCGTCCTCTGTTGGGCGGTATTTGCCGCGGTCATTGCGCAGGGTTCGCCCGCGCCGGGCGAGCGCGGCGTCGTGGCTTTCTCCGGCTTCGCCCCCGGCACCATCGTGGTGAGGACCAACGAGCGCTATCTCTACCTCGTGCTCGACGAGTACAGCGCGCTGCGCTTCCCGGTCGGCGTCGGCCGCGAGGGCAAGACCTGGACCGGCAAGGCGCGCATCGAAGGCAAATACGTCAAGCCGGCCTGGGCGCCGCCGGAGGACATCCGCCGCGACAATCCGCATCTGCCGGAGGTCATCGCCGGCGGCGACAAGCGCAATCCGATGGGCGACGCTGCCCTGACCATGCGCGGCGGCGACTATGCCATTCACGGCACCAACAATCCGCGCTCGATCGGCGGCTTCGTCTCCTATGGCTGCATCCGCATGTTCAACCGCGACATCCGCGACCTCTATCGCATGGTCGATGTCGGCACGCCGGTCGTCGTTGAATAGTGATCGCCGGGCCATGAAGTTCCTGCCGCGCCTCGTTGCGCTTCTCCTCCTTCTCGGTTCCCTGATCGGCGCGCAGCCGGCGCTCGCGCGCGGCGACGTCGTGCAATTCCGCAGCGCCTACAGCCCCGGCACCATCGTGGTCTCAACCGGCGCGCGGCAGCTTTTCTATGTGCTGCCCAGTGGACGGGCGATCCGCTATCCGGTCGGCGTCGGCAAGGCCGGCATGGCCTGGCACGGCCGCGCCTATATCGCCGCCAAGCACATTCGCCCGGCCTGGGCGCGCATTCCCGGCCGCACGCCAACCTATCCGGGCGGCTCGCCGCAGAACCCGATGGGCGCCGCGGCGATGGGGCTCGACCGCGGCAACTACGCCATCCATGGCACCAACAATCCGGCTTCGATCGGCGGCTATGTGTCCCATGGCTGCATCCGCATGCACAACGCCGACATCATGGATCTCTACCGCCGCACGCCGCTCGGCACCGAAGTCCATGTGGTGCAGTAAGCCCGCTGGATACCGCACGCACTTTTTCGTCATCCGCTCGCGCCAGCGACACAATTCGTGGCAATAAGGGCGTCATGGCGCGCGCGCGAATCGCCCCTCAAGCTGAAGTCCCCGGTCTGGCCGCCCGGCGCATCGCCACGGATATCGTCGACGGCGTGCTCCGCCGCCGTATCGCGCTCGACGATCAGCTCTCCGGCAAGACGGCGCATCTCGGCCTCGCCACGCTGCCCGACCGCGACCGCGCACTGATGCGCCGCCTCGCCGCCACTGTGCTGCGGCGGCTCGGCACCTTGCGCCATCTGGTCGGCGGCTTTCTCGACAAGGGCTTTCCCGCCGACGCGCCGCGCACCGAAACCATTCTGCTGGTCGGCGCCGCGCAGATCCTCTGGCTCGACGTGCCGGATCACGCCGCCGTCGATCTGTCCGTGCGACTGGCGCAAGCCGACCGCCGCGCCGCTCGTTACGCCGGCCTTGTCAACGCCGTGCTGCGCCGCGTGGCGCAGGCGCGCAGCGAGTTCGACTCGTCCGATGTTTCGCGCGACACGCCGCCCTGGCTGTACGCGCGCTGGCAGAAGACCTATGGCGATGACACCGCGCGTGCCATCGCCGCCGCCAACGGCCACGAGCCGGCGCTCGATCTCACCGTCAAGCAGGACGCGGCGCATTGGGCCGAGCGCGTCCATGGCAAGGTGCTGCCGACGGGAACCGTGCGCACCTTGGCGCATGGCGCAATTTCACTGCTGCCCGGCTTCGTCGAAGGCGCGTGGTGGGTGCAGGACGCCGCCGCCTCGATCCCAGCACAACTGTTCGGCACGCTCGCCGGCAAGGATGTCTGCGATCTGTGCGCCGCGCCCGGCGGCAAGTCGGCGCAACTCGCCAATGCCGGCGCCAATGTCACCGCAGTCGATCGTTCGCCGGCGCGCATCGCGCGGCTGAAGGAGAACTTCGCGCGTCTCAAGCTCAACATCGAGACCGTGGCCGCCGACGCGCTGGAGTGGCAACCGGACAAGCAGTTCGACGCCGTGCTGCTCGACGCGCCCTGCACTGCGACCGGCACCATCCGCCGCCACCCCGACGTGCCGTGGCTGAAGTCGGAGAACGATCTCGGCGTGCTGACCTCGCTGCAAAGCCGGCTGCTCGACCGCGCCGCGGGCCTGCTCAAGCCAGGCGGCACCTTGGTCTACTGCACCTGCTCGCTGGAACCGGATGAAGGCGAAGCCCAGATCGCCGCCTTGCTGGCGCGCGATCCGCGCCTCGAGCGCGCGCCGATTACGGCCGCGGAAGTGTTCGGTCAGGCCGGATTCGTCACGGCGCTGGGCGAGTTGCGCACCCTGCCGCATTACCTGCCGGACCCCGACCCGCGTTGGGGCGGCCTCGACGGCTTCTTCGCCGCCCGCCTGACCCGGAAACCGGGCTGAAGGGACTTATGCACCGCTGCCCGCATTAGCGGCGGCACAATTGGCCCGGGCCGGACCCTTCCGCTATCCTACGGATTGCACGCGGGAATCGCCCGCGTCTGGGGACGAATAGAGGTAATGCGGGTCACGCTCGGCGAACGAGCCAGGCTGTCTTTGCTGGTCGGGCGCCGCGCCTTGCGGAGTCTTGCCGGCGCAGTCGGCACGCATCCGCTGCTGCGCTGGCGCTACGGCTCGACCAAGACCGACCGCCTCGTTATCGCGCCGCAGGACCTGCGCACCGCCGACGCCACCCGCGCCGCCGAGATCTACGCCGGACGCTTCGCCTTTGCCGGCAAGGTGGTGATCTGCGATCGGCGCTCGCCTTTCGAGATGGTGCCGCCGTCGGAAGAGTGGGCCACGGTGCTGCTCAACTTTTCATGGCTGCGCCATCTGCGCGCCGCCGACTCCGCGATCACCCGCGCCAATGCGCGCTCGCTGATCGACGAGTGGATCACCCATCAGGGCAGCGGACATCCGATCGGCTGGCAGCCGGAGATCCTGTCACGCCGCATCATCTCGTGGTTGTGCCATTCGCCTTTCATCCTGCAGGACGCCGATGCGCGCTTCTACCGGCGCTTCATCCGCAGCCTGCAGCGTCAGGTGCGTTATCTGCGCGGCACGGTGAATGACGCGCGCGCCGGCCTGCCGCGCCTGCAGGCGCTGATCGCGCTGACCTATGCCACTTTGTGCCTCAACGGCCTGTCCGGCCAGTTGCGTCCGACGGCGCGGCGGCTGATCGACGAGCTGCGCACACAGATCCTGCCGGACGGCGGCCATGTCAGCCGCAATCCCGGCACGCTGATCGAGATCGTCATCGACCTGTTGCCGCTGCGGCAGTTGTTCACCGCGCGCAATCTGCAGCCGCCACAGGCGATCAACAATGCCATCGACCGCATGATGCCGATGCTGCGCTTCTTCCGCCATCCGGACGGCAATTTCGCGCAGTTCAACGGCATGGGGCCGACGTCGGTCGATCTGCTCGCCACCGCGCTCGCCTATGACGATGCGCGCGGCGCGCCGTTATCGAACGCGCCGCATTCCGGCTATCAGCGCATCGACGCCGACGCCACCGTGATCCTGATGGATACCGGCAAGCCGCCCCCGGTCGCGCTGTCGACCGAAGCGCATGCAGGCTGCCTGTCGTTCGAGATGTCGTTCCGGCAGCACCGCGTCATCGTCAATTGCGGCCTGCCGTCGATGAACCGCGAGAACTGGCGCCAGGTGGCGCGCGCCACCGCCGCGCATTCAACCGTCACCTTCAACGACACGTCGTCATGCCGGTTTCTCGAATCCAAATCGCTGCGCCAGCTGCTCGGCGGCAATCCGATCATTTCCGGCCCACGCACGGTCACGATCGAGCGTCACGAGACGGAGGACGGCGTCACCATCGTCGCCTCGCAGGACGGCTATGCCGGCGAATTCGGCGTCGTGCAGACGCGCACGATCAAGGTCAGCGCCGACGGCCGCACCATCGACGGTGAGGATGAGTTCACGCCGGCCTACAAGGCCTTCGATCTGCGCAAGAGCGACGAATACGCCGTGCGCTTTCACCTGCACCCCTCGATCAAGGCGAGCCGCCTGTCGGAAGGACGCGGTGTCATCCTGCTGCTGCCGGACAAGGAAGTATGGACCTTCGCCACCATGGGCGAGACGGTCGAGGTCGAGGAAAGTGTGTATCTGGCCGGCTCCGACGGCCCGCGCCGGGCGGTGCAGATCGTGGTCTATGGCCATGCCCGCCAGGAGGCCAAGGTGCGCTGGACTTTCCGGCACACGCCTCCGGTATCACAGGGTGCCCGCCTCGACCGCGCCGAGGAGCCGGAATTGCCACTGTAAACGGCATCTTCTGCTGTCATGCCCCGCGAATGCAGGGCATCCAGTAATCGCTGGCGTTGAGGATACTGGATCGCCCGCTTTCGCGGGCGATGACGCGGGCTGTGGACTTGCCA
>JAEZEY010000441.1 GCA_023432845.1 Pseudomonadota bacterium | reverse complement strand
ATTGCGCTGGACACGGAGCGGATTATCCGGCGTCCAGCCGGCGCTTGCGTCCGGCGCCATGCCGAGCTCGGCGCCGAGGCGCGCCTTCCAGCCGCCGGTTTCGGGCGCGATCGGTTGTTTGAAAACGACGGTGCTGACGCCGCCGTGTCCTGTCTTCGATACTTCGAAGCTGTTGGATTTCGTAACGGCGGCCTTGCGCGCTCGCAGCGCGCGCGCCGCGGTGCCAGGATCGTGCGCATCGGACAGCAGGGCTTGGCCGAGTCTGTCGCGCTCTTCCGCGCTCAATGGTTTGCCGGAGACGTCGCCGTCAAGACCCGCGACCGGAGCGGCTGGCGGCGGCAAATCCTCGACTTGAACGGTGGGGTCAGGCGTCTCAAGGAAACTCCAGGCCGAAGCGTCGACCGGGCCGTACAATTCACCGGCTGAACTCGCATCGCTGGACTGGGTGTCATTCCGATGAACGTTGTCGGCACGCGCGGGCCAGGCGACGCACAGCAATGCAACGGCAATCAGCGGGCCGACCGGGCTCGTTGAGCGACGCATTGCGGAAAATCCTTTTGGCTCCGGGGAGTTTGCCTATCGCGGACCGAGCTAAAATGCCCGCAGACTTGGGCAAAGGTATGATCGGGACCGCGCCGGAGACGGCGAATGTGGGAGGGCGCGCCGCTAGGAACCCCAAGTCGGGCAGTTCAGGACGCCGGTTTGACTTCGGCGCGCTGCCGGCGCTTCGGCGCAGCGGCAGTCTCCCGAGCGTCGGTTTTCGTGCCGGCGCTGCCGTCCGAGGTCTTGAGCTTCTTGTCGATGCACTCGTTAACAAAATCGGCGCGCGCCTCGAGGCTGGCTCCGGCCCTCGACTTTTCGACCATCGCCCAGCAATCCGTCGCCGCTTGGGCCCGTGTTTTCGGCTTTTCAGCCTGTCTTACTTCCTGGCGGGCTGAGGCTTGAGCACTGGCCTGGGCGCCGCTGCTGTAGGCCACCAGTTCGGACAGCGGATTTGTCGGTCCACCGTTCGTTTCGCAGCCGCCGAGCAGGCCGGCGGTCAGACCGAGCAGCACCAGCGTGCCGATTTTTCGGTGCGACTGACACGCAGAATGGCGATGGCGCATCGTCAGAATCCGGTTGGGTCTTCCGCGGACGAAAGCAAAGACACGACGGTGATTCGCATGAATGCCACCATGTTGCTGAAAAACCGGCTTCCGGCAAGAGTCGCCAAGGAGTCGTCACGCCGCACCGGCCGCTTGCTCCTCGCCGCTCGCATGACGCAGCCGGCGATCCGGTTTAGGGTGGGCTCAACAGGATCGGGAGAATGCCATGCCGAACATCGTCTGGGACCATATCCATCTGCGCACGCCGGATGTCGAGGCGACGGCGCAATGGTTTGAGCGGATGCTCGGTGCCGAGATTCTACGGTCCACGCAGCAAGGCGCGCCGCGTGTCGATATCAGGCTCGGCGGCGCGATGATCTTTCTGGCGCCGGTGAAAGCTGGTGACGGCGTCAACCCGCCGCCGGTGACGCCCTATCAGGGCCTCGATCACTTCGGTTTTCATGTGACCGATGTCGACAAGGTGGCCGCGGACCTCAAGGCCAAGGGCGTTGAGTTCACGATGGAGCCCAATGTGCCGCGTCCGGGCATCAAGATATGCTTCATTCGCGGTCCGCAGGGCATTTCCATCGAACTGCTCGAGCGCGACGCTAAATACGTTTGATTTCTTGGCGTTTTCGCGTCTGCGGTGCGCATACCGGCCTGTGCGCGTCCACATGTCTTTCTCGCCGCCAGCTTGAGGGTTGCCACACGCCGTCGCGGCCAGTAAATGCGTTCCAGAATTACTCTAAGAAGGTGGATTGATGATGCGACATTGGATGCTGGCGACCGCCTTTCTCATATCGCTCGCAGCTCCGAATGCCGCATTCGCCACCGCCAAGCTGGAGCGTACGCTCAAGCTTCTGATGCCGGCCGATCGCATGGCGCAATTGTGTGACGCCACCGCCATGGCACAGATCCGCAAGGATATGGCCAGATTTCGCCCCGACCGCGCGGTTGCGAACGCCATGGTCGACGTTGTTATCGCCGGCAACACGCTGGAAGCGAAAGGCGGCGCGTTCCGCAGCCGCGGCAAGTGGTATTCGCTCAGCTACACCTGTCTGACGAATGACGAGCATCTCAAGGTGTTGTCGTTCGAATACAAGGTCGGCGACGAGATCCCTGAGGAAAAGTGGGCGAGCTACGGCCTCTGGCAGTAGCGGCATAAATTGCTGCTGTCGGCCGCATCAACACGCGGCAGCCATCCAAAGCTATTTGGTGTCCTTGACCGTCGTTGTTGGGCGATCGCTGCCGCTCGCGGTCTCGGTGTGCCACTTGCCCTTTTCGTCTTCGTATTCGATTTCCTCGGTATGGCCCGGCACGATCTGTTCCGCGGCGGCCCGCTTGGCGGCCTCCAGCGCTGCATCATGCGTTGGAAAGGGTTCGGAGAACACGCCGTTGACCTTGTAGGCCCAGCCGCCATCATGTTCGACGATTTCATAAGTGACGTTGGTCATGAGACGCTCCGCGGTCAGATCGTTGTACTGCGGGTAAATTTAGGTGGACACCGCCGGATTGTACAGGCGGCATCGGGCTGACTACAGGCCGTGCTCGCGTTTGATGCGGTCGATATACTCGGTCGCATGGGGCGGCAATTGCCGCAATCCTTGCGCGCCGGCCTGCGAAAATACCGGGCGCAATCTGGAGCCGGCGAGCCATGCCGGCTCGCGGTCCGGCGGGATGAGCCGGTCGAACACCAGCACGATCAGCACCCCGACGAGAAGAATACGCACGGCGCCGAGCAGGGCGCCGGCGGCGCGGTCGAATGCGCCGACATGCCCTGTCACCTGGCCGACAGTTCCGCGCATCAGCGCCGCCAGCACAAAGCCGACAACCAGAAAGATCGCGAACAGCAGTATTGGCGTTTGTGCTTGGCCGAACTGAAAGCGCTCGTTCACCCACGGCAGAATGAGCGGCAGCAGCATAATGGCGGCCGGCGCAGCGACCGCATAGCCGAGGATGGTGGCCAGGCTGCGCATGAGACCGGTGCGAAAGCCGGTCACGATCGCGACGATGAGGCTCAGAACGACGACGCCATCGAACAGGTTGAACGGCAGATCGGTTGGCATTGGGTTGTCCGGAGCGCGAGTCGTGTCGGGCGGTGTCTATGCTACGGCGCGGCATTGGCCAAGACCAGTGCGCCACCGCACCACAGCGGGGGTGCATAGTGAGCCGTCAATATTGCGTGACTTCATGACGATGGCACACCGCATCGTCTGATTGGCTTGGCGGCCGCTCATTGGCTAGACTGACGTGCAAATTCAACAGAGCTGGTGAGGAGAGCGGCCATGGCCTTCACGGTGTCGAGCAACAGTTTCAAGGACGGCGACTATCTGGCACTGACTCATGCCGGTTCGCCCGATCACGGATTCGGCTGCACCGGCGACAACAAATCGCCGCATCTGAAATGGTCGCCGGGACCGGCTGGCACCAAGAGCTATGCCGTCACCTGTTACGATCCCGATGCGCCGACCGGCTCCGGCTTCTGGCACTGGCTGGTCGTCAACATTCCACCGGATGTCACCGAACTGGCCCTCGGCGCCGGCAGCCCGGGCGGTACGCTGCCCAAGGGCGCGTTGCAAACGCGCACCGACTATGGCTTTGCCGGTTATGGCGGGCCGTGCCCTCCACAGGGCGACCACCCGCACCGTTACCTGTTCACGGTATTCGCCGTGAACGAGGTGCTCGGCGTCAACGAAGACACGCCGGCGGCGCAGATCGGCTTCAACCTCAATTTCAAGACGCTGGCCAAGGCGAGCATCATGGGCCTGTTCAAGCGCTAGTCCCCGGTCGGAGTTGTCGTGGAACTTTTTTCGCGCCGGCGTATTATGGCGGCGCGCCGACTCAGTGCCCATCGCGGACAGCGCGAGGGCGTCGGGCATCCAAGGAGACTTCCCCTATGACAATCCGTGCAAGCTTCCGCGCCGCGGTGTTGGCGTTCGTTGCGCTTCTCGGTTTTGCGTTCGTATCCGCGGCCCATGCCGATAGCGGCCGTGTCCATATCCGCATCGTGAAGGCGGGCTTCATCGTCGGCGGATCCGGCGGCAGCGGTACGCTGACTTTCAAGGGTCGCAAATATCGCCTGGGCATTGGCGGTGTGAGCTATGGCTTCACATTCGGTGCGTCCGAGACCAATTTCTACGGCACGGTGTCGAATATCCGCCGCGCCTCCGACATCGAAGGCGTCTACGGCCAGGCCGGCGCCGGCGCCGCCGCAGTGCGCGGTGCGCAGGGCGTCGTGCTGACCAACCAGAAAGGGGCGGTGCTGACCCTGACCGGGCGGCAGGCGGGCCTGATCATCAGCGCCGATCTCAGCGGCCTGGTGCTGACACTGCGCTAACAACGGGATGACGGCGAAGCGGGCGGGCGGCGGCAGCCGCGCCGCCCGTTTTGCCGCGCGGCGGAGATAATTGACAAGGTCAAGCAATGACGCGAACGTCAGTACCATGTCAGAACTGCCGGCCGCAGCACAGCTAAGCATCGCCGTCGTTGGGCTTGGCGGCATCGGCGGCACGGCCGCGGGCTTGCTCGCCCGCACCGGGCTTCACAACATCACCGCCTGCGTGCGCAGGCCGCTTGAGCGGCTCACGGTCGAAGGTCCCGACGGCGCTTTCGAGGTGCCGCTGACGGCGCTGACCGATCCCGCCGACGCGAGACCGGTCGACTGGGTCCTGTTCTGCACCAAGACGCACGAGACGGCCTCGGCCGGACCATGGCTGGAGCGATTGTGTACGCCGACGACCACGGTCGCGGCGTTGCAGAACGGCATCGATCACGTCGAGCGCATTGCGCCATACGCCAACGGCGCCGCGATCGTGCCGGTGCTGGTCTATTACAATGGCGAGCGCCTCGCGCCGGACCACGTGCGCTACAAGCCGGTGAGCGAGAACGAACTCGTGGTGCCGGACGATCCGGCCGGCCGCGCCTTCGCCGCGCTGATGCAAGCGACGCCGCTCCATGTGCTGACTAGCGCCGATTTCGTCACACTCAAATGGCGCAAGCTGCTCGTCAACGCTATCGCCAATCCGATCACGGCGCTGACCTTGCAGCGCTTTGCCGTCTTTGAGCGGCCGGATATTCAGCTCTTGTCCCTCGCCATTCTCGACGAGGCCGGGCGCGTGGCGCGGGCCGATGGCGCCGGACTTCACGATGACGAAAGCCGGCGCATCCTGAAGATGGTGCAGGGTTTTGGTGCGAACCTTTCCACCTCGACCTATTTCGACCGGCTCGCCGGCCGGCCGTTCGAGGTCGAAGCGCTGACCGGCGCCATCGTTGCCGCGGGCGAGCGCCACGGCATTGCGACGCCGCTCAACGGCTTGCTGCTGACGCTGCTGCGCGCGATCAGCGAAGAAAACGCCAAGGCTCAGAACTAAGGCGCGCTCGACACCTTGAGAATGTCGATCAGCTTGCGATCACGCCACTTCTGCAGGTCAGCGATCGAGCGGTTGCCGGCTTCCTGGGCGACGCCGTCGATTATCAGTTGCTTGTAGTCGATGATGCGCGGATTTTTCATGTCGTCCATCCAGGTCTGCAGCGCGGGCGTGAGATGGTTCATGAAGTGGGTCATGCCGCCTTCGCCGCCGGCGAGATGGAAGGTCAGATGCGGGCCCATCAGCGCCCAGCGCAAGCCGGGACCGTAAGCGATGGCGGCATCGACATCGGCGACCGAGCAGACGCCGTCGGCAACCAGGCTGACCGCCTCGCGCCACAACGCCGCCTGCAGGCGGTTGGCGACGTGGCCCTTCACTTCCTTCTTGATGTGGATGGGGTGCTTGCCGATGGCGCGATAGAACGCCATCGCCTTGTCGACGGCATCCTGCGACGTCTTTTCGCCGGCCACCACTTCGACCAGCGGAATGAGGTGCGGCGGGTTGAACGGATGGCCGATCACGCAGCGTTCGGGATGCGCACACTTCACCGTGACGCGCGAGATCAGCAGGCCGGACGAGCTCGAGGCGATGACGACATCCGGCGCGGTTGCGCCGTCCATCTCCCTGAACGTTTCAATCTTGATGTCCTCGCGCTCCGGGCCGCTCTCCTGCACGAAGCTCACGCCCTGACAGGCCTCCGTCGGCGAAGCATGGAAGGAGAAGCTTTCCTGGCTGGCCCCAGGAACGACCCAGCCCAGGGTCTCGAGCGTCGGCCAGGCATTGGCGATGAAGCGCCGCGCGAAAGCCTCGCCCTGCGGCGACGGATCGGTAGCGCGCACGTCATAGCCTTGCGCGAGGAAGATCGCGGCCCAACTTGCACCGATGGTCCCGGCTCCCACGACGGCGACGGCTTTCGACATGAACGACACTCCTGCTGAATGAGATGCGAATGATCAGATGGTGCGGTAGCCGCCGTCGGCCATGACGATGGCGCCGGTGACGTAGGACGACATGTCGGAGGCGAGGAAGACCGCCGGTCCGACGATGTCCTCCGGCTTGCCGGCGCGGCCGAGCGGCGTGTGATCGAGGAAAACCTGCACCAACTCGGGCCTGGACGCGCGCACATTGGCGTTGAGCGGCGTTTCGATCAACCCCGGGCCGATGGCGTTGACGCGCACGCCGTCCTTGCCGAGTTCGGCCGCGAGCGCCTTGGTGAAGCCGAGCACGCCGTGCTTCGATGTCGTATAGGCGGCCGAATTTGGCGTGCGCACATGCACGAAGGACTGAATCGAGCCGATGTTGACGATGCGGCCCTTGCTGTCGCGCAGCGCCGGCAGGAAGGCCTGGGTGACATTGAGCACGCCGTTGAGATTGACGGCCATGATGTCCTGCCAGTCCTTGAGAAAGACGTCGGCGTCGGCGGCGATAGGGTTGCGGCGGTTGATGCCGGCATTGTTGACCAGGATCGACACCGCTCCGAACTCATGCACGACTTCCCTGGCGGCGGCGAAGCAGGCCTCGCGCTGGCTGACGTCGAGAGCCAAAGCGATGGCCTTGCCACCCTGCGAGGCAATCGTGGCGGCGGTGTTGGCGGCTGCATCGCCGTTGACGTCGAGCACTGCAACACTCGCGCCTTCGCGCGCATAACCGACGGCGATGGCCTCGCCGATTCCGGAGCCTCCGCCGGTTACGACGGCGACGTGATCCTGCAACAGCCCCGGCATTGCGCTTCCCCCTTGTGTCTTTGGATCGAAAGATAGCGCGCCGCGCTGTGCTTGCGCTACTGGTGCTGCACGATCACTTTGGTGCCGACCGGCACACGCGAATAGAGGTCCTGAATGTCCTCGTTCACCAGCCGGAAGCAGCCGGACGACACCGCCTGTCCGATGGTCTGCGGGGCATTGGTGCCGTGTATTCGATACACCGTCGTGCCGATGTACAATGCGGCGGCGCCCATCGGATTGCCCGGACCGCCGGCCATGAAGCGCGGCAGATAAGGCTGGCGCTCGATCATCTCCGGCGGCGGCGTCCAGTCCGGCCACTCCGCCTTGCGCGAAATCTTGTGCACACCGCCCCACTGGAAGCCGTCGCGGCCGACGCCGACGCCATAACGCAGCGCCGTCTGGTTATCCTTTACGAGATAGAGGAAGCGATCGGCCGTGTTGACGATGATCGTGCCTGGCGGATAGTCGCTGCGATAGAATACCGGCGTGCGGCGATACTCGGGCGGCAGTTCGACATCGCGCCCGGTGTCGTCGACGCCCGGCGCAGGCTCCTCCATGGTGATCGGATAGGTGCGGCCGAAGGACTGCGCGAAAGCGGGCAGGGCGATGGCGCTCAGCACCGCGGCTGCGACGGCAGTCAGTGAGAAGATGCGAGCCATGAGCGGCCTCCATTCCACGAGTCATTGCAGTCGGCACCATAGCACATCGCGCGGCGATGCCGTTTGTGACGGAGGACACATCCGCGCGGGTCATGTTGGCGCAAACGGTCGCACTGACGTATAGAAAGTGAATTCTCCGGCAAGCGCCGGCGCAAAAGGGCAACGACATGCGAATTTTCACGATGGTACTGCTGTGCGCGCTAGGATGCTCCACCGGTGGCGTGCTGGCGCAACAACTGGCGACGGACATGAAGCTGGAGGACGCTGGTTTCGTCATGCGCACGGCCAATTCTGCAAAAGAGCTGGAGCAAATCAAGAAGCTGCCGGCGCGGCGCTTCATCACTCGCACCAAGAACGGCCAGCGCTACTATCTCTATGCCGACCCCGAACTATGCAAATGCGTGTTCCTCGGCAATGCGATCGCGTTCGAGGCCTATCGCGACATGCGCAAACGCCTGCCGCAGCCCGACGTCGTTCCCGGTTCCGGCATCAACCCGACCGGTGTCGTCGCTACTGAAATGGATGGCGATGTCTCCAATCTGATCGACGACGGCAATATTCTCGACTGGAAGTTCTAGAGGGTCACGCGCAGTCGGGTGGCGATTTCTGCGCGTGCCACGGCGAGCGGTGCGCGTCGTGCGCAATGCTTTTATGATTTTCTCTTGTCCAATTCATCACGCATGGCTATGAGCCGGTCGAGTTCGTCCTGCTGCTCGGCGATACGATTGGAAGCGCGCTCCTCGTCGGCCGCGCCGGAGAACGCCGCCGCCTGTTCGGTCAACTGACGGATGTTGTCGCGCAGGATGGCGATACGATCGTTCAGCTCGTCACGGGGCAAGGTCGGTTCGTTCGGCATCGGTTCCTCCGGTTCGCCGCGATGATTGTAGGCGGTTCGGCCTCCTGTCTGTCACGGCCGTCGCCGGTATGCCACTCCGGGACAGCCCGGAGGCGTCCTCGGCTTGCCTCATCCCTCTGGCCTCGTTAAGAAAACGGACCCGGGGGAACCTATGAGTATGCGTGATCGAGTGATTATCGCCGGCGGCGGCATTGGCGGGCTGGCGACGGCCCTGACCCTGCACCAGATCGGCGTGCCCTGTGTCGTCTTCGAGGCCGTGCGCGAGATGCGTCCGCTCGGCGTCGGCATCAATATCCAGCCCAACGCCGTGCGCGAACTCTACGACCTCGGCTTCACCCAGGCCGATCTCGACCGCGTCGGCGTGCCGTCCAAGGAGTGGGCGCTGGTCGGCCTCAACGGCAACGACATCTATTCGGAACCGCGCGGCCTCGGCGCCGGTTACAAGTGGCCGCAGTATTCCGTCCACCGCGGCCAGTTCCATATGATGCTGTACGATGCCGTGATCGCGCGGCTCGGCCGCGACGCGGTCCGGCTCGGCAGCCGGGTCAACGGCTATCGCAAGACCGCGGACGGCGTGATCGCGTCGATCGAGCATCCGGACGGCTCGACGGAGGACGTGCAAGGCGCGCTGCTGATCGCCGCCGACGGCATTCACTCCGCCATCCGCGCGCAGATGCATCCCAAGCAGCCGCCGATCCATTGGGGCGGCGCGGTGATGTGGCGCGGCACCACGAAGGGCAAGCCGATCCGCTCGGGCGCGTCGTTCGTCGGTCTCGGTACCCACCGCGAGCGCGTGGTGTTTTATCCGATCTCGCATCCCGATCCGGAGACCGGCCTTGCGACCATCAACTGGATCGCCGAAGTGACCCTGGATAACAGCGACGGCTGGAAGCAAGCCGGCTGGTTCCGTCAGGTCGATATCTCCGACTTCGCGCATCACTTCGATGGCTGGGTGTGGGACTGGCTCGACGTGCCGGCGATGATCGCGCAGGCCGACTGCGCTTTCGAGAACCCGATGATCGACCGCGATCCGGTCGAGACCTGGCAGGACGGTCCGGTAGCGCTGCTCGGCGATTCCGCGCATGCGATGTATCCGACCGGCTCCAACGGCGCGAGCCAGGCGATCATCGACGCGCGCACTCTGGGTGCCTGCATGATCGAACACGGCGTAACACCGGCGGCGCTCGCCGCTTACGACAAGGCGCTGTGCGGGCCGATCTCGCAGCTCATCCTGCGCAACCGCGGGGCAGGGCCGTTCGGTCTGCTCAATCTGGTCGACGAGCGCTGCGGCGGCACGTTCGACAATATCGACGACGTCATTCCGCCGAAGGAGCGTGCCGACTTCATGGCCGGCTACAAGGCCGCCGCCGGTTTCGCCGTCGAGAAGCTCAACGCCGCGCCGCCGACGATCGCGCCGGGCGCGCAGGCGCGAAGTACGGCGGAAGTCTGACCGCGCGGGAAACGCGCAAACGGGGAGACGCATCTCATGTCCTCCTATCTCTGGCCGCTCGCGGGCCTCGCGATCGCCAATCTGCTTGGCATCATCAGCCCGGGGCCCGCATTTCTGATGGTCAGCCGCGCCGCTGCCGGCCGCAGTCTCGGTGTCGGCGTGGCGCTCGGCGCCGGCGTCGCGATTGCCGCGACGATGTGGGCCGCGGCGGCTTGCTTCGGCATTGCGCTTTTGATGACGCAATTCGTCTCCGTGTATGGCCTGATCCAGATCGCCGGCGGCGCGTATCTCATCTGGCTCGGCATCAATGCGTGGCGCTATAGCCGCGCCCCCGTGCCGCCGCAGTCCGCCGCGACGCCGGTCTCGCGCGACGGCATTGCGCGCGCGGTGTTGACCGGCGCCTGGCTCAGTCTCGGCAATCCGAAGATCATCATTTTCTTCTCCAGCATTTTCGTCGCGCTGTTGCCGCATGATGCGCCGGTGTGGGTGCGCCTGGTCGCGGTAGCCATCGTCGGCGTGCAGGAAGTGTCGTGGTACACGATCGTCGCCTTCGTGTTCTCGCGGCCGAAGGTGCAGGCGGCCTATGCGCGGGCCCGCACCTGGATCGAGCGCGCGCTCGGCACGGTGCTGATCGGGCTTGGCACGCGGATCATCGTGGCGGTGAGGCTGTAGGGACGCGCGTCATCGCCCGTATTGTTTGATCGGCCCCGGGCAGGCCGCAGTCCCGAACCTTCATTCCATCGCCCTTCGATAAAACGAGGGCGCGCGGAACGCCGGGGCCCGAACGACCCCGCAGCCTCGTGTGAGTGTGAGTTAGATTCACACGAGTTAGTCACCACGGAATTGCCGAACTTCCGGCGTTCCGCGCGCGGTGTTTCTTAGGCTTGCTCCGCAAAGCCCCCGGTGGACCAACCTTTCAGGCGGGCCCTTCTTACGTCGGGCGACCTATCCACCGCTTAAGGGCCGAGACCAGGCTTCGTCGGGCTCTCTGCTTCGGGCCGCTTTTCAAGAAACCCTGGTGTCGAGTTTCTCTCCGGCGGGGACCGGCGCTTCGCTCCCTAAGACGCACATCGTCAGCCCGTGATGCGCGGC
>JAEZEY010000261.1 GCA_023432845.1 Pseudomonadota bacterium | reverse complement strand
GAACAGGATCATGAATACCCAAAGCGACCAGTAGCCGCGCCGGTTCTTCTTGAAGTTCTGCCAGCGCCGCCAGTTCAGGGGCGACACCTTGATCCACGGCCGCGGCGCGGGCTCGGGCCCGGTCGGCGTCACGATCGCGGCGTTACCGGTGCGGGCGTCCACGGCTCACACCTCCCGCGATTCGAAATCGATGCGCGGATCGATCCACGTATAAGCGAGATCGGAAATCAGATTCACCACCACACCGACCAGCGAGAAGATGTAGAGCGTGGCGAACACCACGGGATAATCGCGGTTGAGCACGCTCTCGAAACCGAGCAGACCGAGGCCATCGAGCGAGAAGATGGTCTCGATCAGCAGCGAGCCGGCGAAGAAGGCGGAGACGAAGGCAGACGGAAAGCCCGCCACCACGATCAGCATCGCGTTGCGGAACACGTGGCCATATAGCACCTGGTTGCTGGAGCAGCCCTTCGCGCGCGCGGTGAGCACGTACTGCTTGCGAATTTCGTCGAGAAACGAATTCTTGGTCAGCAACGTCATGGTGGCGAAGGCCGACAGCGCCATGGCGATGATCGGCAGCGTCAGGTGCCAGAAATAATCGAGGATCTGCTTGTACCAGGGCAGCGCCCAGAAATTGTCGGACACCAGTCCGCGTAATGGGAACCAGTTGAAGAATGAACCGCCGGCGAACAGGATGATCAGCAGGATCGCGAACAGGAAGCCCGGAATCGCGTAGCCGACGATGATGACGGTCGAGGTCCACATGTCGAAGCGCGAGCCGGCGTCGACCGCCTTCTTGATGCCGAGCGGAATCGAGATGAGATAGGTCAGCAGCGTCATCCAGATGCCGAGCGACATCGACACCGGCAGCTTCTCCTTGATTAGCTCCAGCACCGTGACGTCGCGGAAATAGCTCGAGCCGAAATCGAAGCGGATGTAGTTCCACATCATGATCAGGAAGCGCTCGTGAGCCGGCTTGTCGAAGCCGAACTGCTGCTCCAGCTTCTTGATGAAGGCCGGATCCATGCCCTGCGCGCCGCGGTACTTGGACGTGACGGCATCGACGCCGGAGCCGCCCTGAGCCATGCCGCGGCTGCCGAAGTCGCCGCCGGCGGAGCCGGATATGCGCGACGTCGCGCTGGTATCGGAGCCCTGCAGCTTGGCGATGACCTGCTCGACCGGGCCGCCGGGCGCGAACTGCACCACGACGAAGGACACCAGCATGATGCCGATCATGGTCGGGATCATGAACAGGATGCGGCGGATGATGTAGGCGGTCATGGGTTCCTGTTAGCGCAGTATGGCCGGTCCGTCACGCAGTCAGCCCTTCTTCTCCGCCGCCCACCACGTCTCGGGGATGCCGCGGTCATAGCGCGGCTGGCGCGCCGGGCGGCCGAACACATCCCAATAGGCGATGCGGTGCGACGCAATATACCACTGCGGAACCCAGTAGCGGCCGGCGCGCACCACGCGATCGAGCGCCTTGCAGGCCGCGATCATTTCTTCGCGCGTCGACGCGGCGATGATCTTATCCACCAGCGCGTCTATTGCCGGATCGGCGATGCCGGCAAGATTCTTGGAGCCATTTATTTTGGCCGCCTGTGAAACGAAATAGCTGCGCAGCGAATCCCCGGGTGTCGACGAAAAGCCCATGCGCTCGACGGTGAGATCGAAGTCGAAAGTATCGACACGGGCGCGATACTGCACCGGATCGACGAGACGTAGGCTCGCCTGGATACCGAGCGTTTCGAGATTCTTGATGTAAGCGAGGTGGTGCGGATTGAAGCTCGGCTCCTCGCTGAGAAACTCGATCGTTAAAGGCTCGCCGCTCGGCAACACGCGCTTGCCATTCTTGAGCGTAACGCCCGCGTCGTTGAGCTTGCCGGCGGCGATGCGCAGCACGCGGCGGTCCTGGCCCGAGGCGTCGGTCACCGGCGGTACATACGGCACCGCGTAAACCTCGTCCGGCACCTGGCCGCGGAACGGCTCGAGCAGCTTCAACTCGGCCTCGTCCGGCTTGCCCTGCGCCATCATCGGTGAATTCTGGAACACCGAGTGCGTCCGCAGATAGGCGTCGTACATGATATTCTTGTTGGTGTACTCGAAGTCGAAGGCATCGATCAGCGCCTCTCGCACGCGGCGGTCCTTGAACTTGTCGCGGCGGGTATTGATGAACCAGCCCTGCGCGCCGGACGGCGTGTCATCGCGTATGGTGTCGCGCTTGACCTTGTTTTCCTTGATCGCGGGAAAGTCGTAGCGCGTCGCCCAGAAGCGCGCGGTGAATTCCTCACGAAAGGTGTAGTTGCCCGCGGTGAATCCGACCATCGCGACGTCGCGGTCGCGATAATACTCGTAACGAATGGTGTCGAAATTGTTGTGTCCGACCGACACCGGCAGATTCGCACCCCACCAGTCCTTCACGCGCACGTATTCAATGGAGCGCCCGGGGTCGACACGGCCGACCTTGTACGGCCCGCTGCCCAACGGAATATCGAGCGTCGATTCGTCGAACGGCCTCTTGCTGTAATAGGCGCTGGACAGGATCGGCAGACCGGCAACGAACAGCGGCACCTCGCGGCCGCGGACCGGCTTGAAGCGTGCAATGACGACCCCCTCGCCCTCGGCTTCGGCCTTATCGAAGTCGCGCAGAAGCTGCGTGATGATCGGGTGGCCTTTTTCCTTCAGCGTGTTCAGCGACCAGACGACATCGTGGGCCGTCAGCGGCGATCCGTCATGGAAGATCAGGCCGTCGCGCAAGGTAAAGCGATAGGTCGCGCCGTTGTCGGAAATACGCACGCTCTTCGCGGCGAGGCCATACATGGCATCCAGTTCGTCGCCGGCGCGCGTCATCAGCGTCGCGAAGGTCCAGTCCATGCCGTAGGCGCCGTCGCCCTTCAGGATATAGGTGTTCAGCGAATTGAAAGTGAGGAACGAACCGTTATAGGTCCGCCTCGAAATCGATTCGGCAAAGGCGCCGCCCTTGGGCGCGTCCGGATTGACGTAGGGAAAGTGCTTGAAGTCGGCGGGCAAGGCCAGGTCGCCGAAGGCCGACATGCCGTGGCGCTCGGTATCGAGGTCGATGGGCTGGCCTTGCGCGTGCGCACGCGGCGACCATTGGGCGGCGGCAAACGCGCCAGCGGTAAGAAGGAGCGCGTGCCGCCGTGTGATCATCACCGCCGCGCCTTCGCCGCCTTGGCTTCGTCCCACCACCAGACGGTCGGAAATGCCGAGGCGCCATACTTCGGCATGTTTTCAGGATGGCTGAAGCGATCCCAGCGCGCGGTGCGCTGGAATGGATAGCTCCATTGCGGCACGACGTAGTCATTCCATAACAGCACGCGGTCGAGCGCGTGCGTGGCCGCCACCAGTTCCTCGCGGCTCTTGGCAAAAATGACCCGGTCAATCAGTTTGTCGACTGCCGGATTCTTGATGCCGATCGTGTTGCGCGAGCCGGGGCGGTCGGCAGCCTGCGACCCCCAGAACTCGCGCTGCTCATTGCCCGGCGACAGCGACTGCCCCCACGAAGCGACGATGATGTCAAAGTCCCACTGCCGCAGCCGGTTCTGGTACTGCGACACGTCGACCGTTCGGATGCGCACGTCGATGCCGATCCGCTCCAGCTCCGCTTTGTAGGGAAGAACGACACGCTCGAAAGTCGGCTGGACAAGCAGGAATTCGACCGACAGACGCTCGCCGGTTTTGGCATTGACCAGCCTGGTGTTCTTGATCTCGTAACCGGCGGCATTCAGCAGCTTGAGCGCCGCGCCCAGGTTCATGCGTTCCGACTGCGGCTTGCTGTAGTCGGGGTTGCTGTATGGCTTGGAAAACAGCTCGGCCGGCACCTCCGAACGCACGCTTTCGAGGATCTCGAGTTCGAGCCCCTTGGGCACGCCGGAACTGGCAAGCTCGGTGCCATAGAAATAGCTGTCGATGCGCTTGTACTGACCGTAGAACAATTGCTTGTTCATCTTGTCGAAATCGAAAGCATAATTGAACGCCCGGCGCAGGCGCGCATCCTTGAATTTGTCGCGGCGAATGTTGAAGGCGAAGCATTGCATCACGCCGCTGCTGGTGACCGGGAACTCTTCACGCAGCACTTTCTTTTGTTTGACCGCCGGAAAATCGTAAGCGGTCGCCCAGTCCTTGGCGCTCGATTCCGTGCGCCAGTCGATCTGATCGCCCTTGAAGGCTTCCAGGGCGACGGTCATGTCACGGAAATATTCGAAGCGGACCTGCTCGAAGTTGTTGGTGCCGATATTGACGTTGAGGTCCTTGCCCCAATAATCGGCGACCTTCTCGTAGACAATGGTGCGGCCCGGCGCGAATTCCTTGATGCGATACGGTCCCGAACCGAGGGGCGGCTCCAGGGTCGTCGCGGTGATGTCGCGCTTGCGACCGGAGCTATCGGTGCCCTCCCACCAATGCTTCGGCATAATCGTGAGCTGGCCAACAATGTGCGGTAGTTCGCGATTGCCTGGCGTGTCGAAAGTGAAGGTGATTTCCCGCTCGCCGGTTTTCTCGGCCTTGGTGACATGATTGTAGTAGGCGGCGAGATCGGGACGGTTCTCCTTCAGGGTCGTGAATGAGAAGATGACGTCGTCAACCGTGACCGGCTTGCCGTCATGCCAGCGCGCTCTGGCATCGAGGCGATAGGTGACCCACGAAAAATCGTCGGCGTAGCGCACGGCGTCCGCCAGCAGCCCGTATTCGGTCGAGACTTCGTCAAAGGCCGGCGTCATCAGCGTTTCGCTGACGAAGCTGGTGCCCATGGCGATGTTTCCCTTCACCATCGCCACCACTTCGTTGAAGTTGTCGAACGTGCCGAAACCGGCCATGCGGACCGTGCCGCCCTGCGGCGCCGCCGGGTTGACGTATTCGAAATGCTTGAAGCCGGCGGGGTACTTCACGTCGCCGAACAGCGATAGGCCGTGCTTCCACGGCTTGTCCTGCGCTTTGGCCGGAGGCCCAAACGAAATCGCGCCAATGCCGCCGAGGGCAGGCGCGGCAACGGCGGCGGCGGTGGAGCGAAGCAGACTACGTCGGGAGATTTTCATAAGCGGGCCGTCTTGTCGAAAATCCGTTGGCACAAACGATGTTCCGCCGGCTCAAGCCGACCCTGACGAATTCGGTTCCGATTATGTCGGTTTTTCGGTCCCCTGCCAGCGCCGGAGGCTCCGAGAGAGCCGAATGTCCTCAAATCTCCGTGGCCAATCGCCGCAATTACAGTCTCGTAACGAAACGGCCGGGCTTTGGGCC
>JAEZEY010000248.1 GCA_023432845.1 Pseudomonadota bacterium | reverse complement strand
TCGAGATAGCTGCGCTTCATCTCTTCGGTGATGGAAACGGGGCGCACGTCGGAGGGATTATCGCCCCCCGATTTCGGGGTATCGGTATCTGACAAGGAAGCGTTCCTGAGCGCAGAGAATCTGCCGGAAATTTGTAGCTGATTTGGCCTTTGGACGCCAATTTTAAAGGCCCAGCAAGGTGGTCTTTTTCTGTCGTTTTTTCAATTACTTATAAGCTGTTTTCCAAGAGCCGGACGGTCCGCTCGCGCGCCATGAATAAAGCCGCGCAAAAGCGGTTTTAGGGCGCGTCTTCGCTCGGCCAACCGGCTACCATCGCCGCCATCATGCTTGGCTCGATCCCCTTCGATTTTCTCGTCTCGGCGCTGGTGACCCTGCTGGTCGTGGTCGATCCGCTGGGCTTGGTGCCAGCCTTTCTGGCCGTCACGCACGGACTGCCGGAGAAGAGCCGACCCCAGGTGGCGCTGCGCGCCTGCCTGATCGCCACGGTAATCCTGACCGGCAGCGCGCTGATCGGCGACTGGCTGCTGCGGGCGCTGTCGATCACCCTGCCCGCCTTCCGCATTGCCGGCGGCCTGCTGCTGTTCTCGATCGCGTCGGAAATGGTGTTCGGCGTGCGCGTCACGCGCCAGACCGAGGCCGCCGAGCACGCGATCGAAGAGCGCGTGCGCAACATCGCCGCCTTCCCGCTCGGCATTCCGCTGATGGCCGGCCCCGGCGCCATCACCGCCACGGTGCTATTGTCCGGCCGCGCTGGCGGCGATCCGGTCAGACTCGGCATCCTGTTCGCCGTGATCGTCGCCATCATGCTGCTCTGTCTCATCGTATTCCTGCTGGCGACGCGCATCGGCAAGGTGCTGGGTGCCACCGCCAACATGGTACTGTCGCGGCTGCTCGGCGTGCTGCTGGCCGCGCTGGCCGTGCAGTTCGTCATCGACGGCGTGCGCGCCACGATCGCAGGATAACGCCATGCTGATCTCCGTCGTGGTCCCCGCTTATCGCGCGCAGGCAACGATCGCGCCCGCCATTGAAAGCCTGATCGCGCAGACGTGGACCGATTGGGAAGGCATCGTCGTCAGCGACGATGGCGACGACTACGCTGCCGTGCTCCGCCGGCACGACCTTGCCGATGAACGCCTGCGCTTCGTGACCACCGGTCGCGTCGGCTCCGGCTGCCATCGTGCCCGCAACGTCGGTCTGGCCGCGGCGCACGGCGAATTCGTCGTTCCGCTGGACGCCGACGATTGCATGTCGCCGCGGCGACTGGAGACATTGCTGCCGCTCGCGCAAAGCCACGGTGCCGCCGCCTGCAACACGCGCGTCGCCACCAGCGACGGCAGTCACGAAGTCGGCCGCGCGTTCCCTGACGTCGTGCCGACTACAGTCGACATTGCTGGCCTGCTCGATCTCGCCGTCCCGCTCTTCCCCCTTGTCGCGCGGAGCCACGCCGAGCCCAGGATCGATGGGGTCGAGTTCGGCGAAGACGTCGTCGCCAACTTGCGTCTGATTGACCGGCTCGGCGGCTTGCCGATCGTCGCCGATGGCCTTTACGAATATCGCGTCAACCCAGGCTCGCTGTGTCACGGCGATGGTTCGGCCGAAGCTTTCGAGACGAGCTACAGTGCCATGATCGACCGCATCGAGAATGGCGACCGCTTTGCGCTGTCCGCCGCCAGCGCGGCGATCGCGCGCGAGCGCCTGATCCGCAAACGCGACTTTAACCGCGCCTTTGCGGCCGCACGGACAAACGCGCCAACACTCGATTTCCAGACCTTCGCCGCCGCGGCGCGCACCGCCGCGGCCGAACGAAACGCGTCATAGTGCCGCCGTCCTGCCGCGCCGCGCGCAAAACCATTAGATTGCCGCCATGCTCTATCTCGAAATCGCGATTGTCATAGCGCTCACCCTCGTCAATGGCGCGCTCGCCATGTCGGAACTGGCGATCGTCTCCTCTCGGCACAGCCGCCTGAAGACGATGATCGCCCGCAATGTCTATGGCTCGCGGCGCGCGCTCGCCCTCGCATCCGATCCAGGCCGCTTTCTCTCGACGGTGCAGATCGGCATCACTCTGGTCGGCATTCTGTCCGGCGCGTTCTCGGGCGCGACGCTCGGCCTGCGCCTGACCGGCACGCTGCAAAGCCTCGGCGTTCCTAATGTCATTGCCGACTCTCTCGGCGTCGGCCTGGTCGTGCTGGTAATCACCTACCTGTCGCTTATCCTCGGCGAACTGGTGCCGAAGCAGGTCGCGCTGCGCGATCCCGAACGCGTCGCCTGTCGCGTCGCGCCGGCAATGACCGTCCTGTCGAAAATTGCCGGCCCGCTGGTGACCTTGCTCGATCTCTCTGGCCGCGCCGTGCTCAAGCTGATCGGCCAGGGCGAGCGCAGCGCGGCCCGCGTTAGCGACGAGGAAATCCACAGCCTGATGGCCGAAGCGGAAACCGCAGGCGTCATCGAAGCCGGCGAACGCCAACTCATCTCGGGCGTGATGCGGCTTGCCGACCGCTCGGTGGGGGGGGGCCGCGCCCCCCCGCCCCCCCGCGGGTGT
>JAEZEY010000242.1 GCA_023432845.1 Pseudomonadota bacterium | reverse complement strand
CCGCGCTGCGCTCGGGCACCCTCTCCCACGAGGGGAGAGGGTGAGCCGTGCCCGTGGCGACGCCGCGCCACCGTTCGGCTCGTTAAGCAGCCGGCGCGGCGGGCGCCTTGGCGGCTTCTTCGGCCTTCGCCTTGCGTTCCTTGCGCGGCACGGCCTTTTCCGGATTGTTGCGCACGGTGCGCTTGGCAACGCCGGCCTTGTCGAGGAAGCGCATCACGCGGTCGGACGGCTGCGCGCCCTTCTTCATCCAGTCCTTGACCTTCTCGTAGTCGAGCTTGAGGCGCTCTTCCTTGTCCTTCGGCAACAGCGGATTGTAATAGCCGAGGCGCTCGATGAAGCGGCCGTCGCGCGGCGAACGCGAGTCGGCGAGCACGATGTGATAGAACGGGCGCTTCTTGGTGCCGGCGCGGGCCATGCGGATGACGAGCATTTTCAGGTTTCCTTTCAGGTATCTCGATCGTTGATGTGTTGAAGTTGGTTATTTCTTTTTCCCGAAGCCCGGCAGGCCGCCGGGTCCGGGGAATTTCCCGCCAAGGCCGGGAAGCCCCGGCATGTTCGGCGGCAATTTCGGCATCGTCGGTGGAAGTCCTCCGCCACCCGGGAAGCCCGGCGGCAATTGGCCGCCACCGCCGCCCGGCATGCCCTTGGCGATTTCGGCAAGCTGTTCGGGCGTCGGCGCAGGGCCGCCGCCAATGCCGAGCATCTGGCCGAGGCCGGCCATCGGCCCGCGCTTTCCGCCCTTGCCCATGGCCTTCATCATGTCCGCCATGCCGCGATGCATCTTGAGGAGCTTGTTGATCTGCTCGGGCGAGGTGCCTGAACCCGCCGCGATGCGCTTCTTGCGGCTGTTCTTGAGCAAATCGGGATTGCGCCGCTCCTGCGGCGTCATCGACTCGATGATCGCGACCTGACGCTTGAGCAGCTTGTCGTCCATGCCGGCGGCGGCGATCTGGTTCTTCATCTTGGCGATGCCGGGCATCATGCCCATCAGGCCGCCGAGGCCGCCCATCGACATCATCTGCGTGAGCTGGTCGCGCATGTCGTTGAGGTCGAACTGACCCTTGCGCATCTTCTCGGCGGTGCGCGCCGCCTTTTCGGCGTCGATATGCGCGGCGGCCTTCTCGACCAGCGCGACGATGTCGCCCATGCCGAGAATGCGGCCGGCGATGCGCGCGGGATCGAACTCCTCCAGGGCATCCATCTTTTCGCCGGTGCCGATCAGCTTGATCGGCTTCTGCGTCACGGCTCGCATCGAGAGCGCTGCGCCGCCGCGGCCGTCGCCATCGACGCGGGTGAGCACGATGCCGGTGAGGCCAACGCGCTCGTTGAACGAACGCGCGAGATTGACGGCGTCCTGGCCGGTCAGACTATCGGCGACGAGCAGAACTTCATGCGGATTGGCCGAGCGCTTCACCTCGGCCGCCTCGTTCATCATCTCGTCGTCGAGCGTGGTGCGGCCGGCGGTGTCGAGCAGCACGATGTCGTAGCCGCCGAGGCGGCCGGCATCGAGCGCGCGTTTCGCGATTTGCGGCGGCTGCTGGCCGGCGACGACGGGCAAGGTGTCGATACCGGTCTCGCGGCCGAGCACGGCCAATTGCTCCATCGCGGCCGGGCGGCGCACGTCGAGCGAGGCCATCAGAACCTTTTTCTTCTGACGCTCGGTGAGGCGCTTGGCGAGCTTGGCGGTGGTGGTGGTTTTGCCGGAGCCCTGCAGGCCGACCATCATGATGGCGACCGGCGGCGCTGCGTTGAGGTCGACCGCCTGCGCTTCGGCGCCAAGCGTGGCGACCAGCTGGTCGGGCACGATCTTGACGACCATCTGGCCCGTCGTGACGGACTTCACGACGATCGCGCCGACGGCTTCCTTCTTGACCTTGTCGACGAATTCGCGCGCCACATCGAGCGCCACGTCGGCCTCGAGCAGCGCACGGCGCACCTCGCGCATCGCCGCGTCGACGTCGGCTTCCGACAGCGCGCCGCGGCGGGTGAGGCGGTCGAGAATGCCGCCAAGTTTTTCCGACAGATTGTCGAACATCCAAAACCCTCGTGTTCCCGCGGGTTTCGAGCCTGACAAAACACGACAACGCCCGAGGGCGCATCGCGCTGTCGGGCGGTGGCCTCCGGCCTCACGGGACCGGGCGGCGGGTCGAATTCGTCAGTCTCTATCGAGAACGGCCGGAAACTAGGGACCGGAGGGCCGGAAGTCAAGCCGGCTGCGGCTGGGGCGAAGTAATTAACTAATTGATTTATTTTGATAAATTGTCGGTAAGGAATTCCGCCAGCTCGCCCGTGGCCTGGGCGGCGGCGTCGGGGTCGTACTTGATCCAGTGGCCGAAGGTGAAATCCATGCCGTTGCGGATGCCCGGATCGTCGAAGCCATGGAAGGCCTCGGGGTAGACCACCAGCTTCACCGGGGCGCCGCGGCCGTCCCGGCGCTGCATCCACCACTCGCACAATTTGATGGGCGACCAGGCGTCGAGCTCGCCGATCAGGATCAGGGTCGGCAGCGCCAGCGTCTGCCTGGCGGCGTTGCAGCGCGGGTAGAAGGCGACGACGGCGCGGTAGCTCAGGCCGTCCGGCATATCGAACAGCCGATAGGGCCGCTCGGATGCGACCTGCAGCGCAGCAGCGCCGCCCTGGGCGTGGCCGACCAGCGCGATGCGTTGCGGATCAATGAAGGGCAGCGTGGCGAGATAGCTCAGCGCGCCCATCGCATCGGCGTGACGGTCGGCCGGCGGCGTGACGCAGTCGTCGGCGAGCCCGCGTGTCGCGAAGCTGTCGACGAACAGCGATACATAACCCCAGTTCGCCATGCGCCCGGCGGTGTCGCGGCGCATGCGCTCGGTGAGGCCAGTGCAGCCGTGCAGATGCACCACCGCGGGGAAGGGACCTGCGCCGTCGGGTTTCGAGAGATAGCCGATGAGCGGCGTCGCCGGATTGACCGGCGGCGTTTCCCCGCGCTCATGCGCGATGCGTTGCTTCAGCGTGCCGACGAGATAGCGCGCGCTGTCAAAGCCGACGCGTTCTTCGACCGATGCGGCCTGCGCCGCCAGTACGGCGAGCAAGGTGGTCAGCGATAAAACCGGCAGCGCAAGGCGCATCGCATTGGCTCCGCAGGGATGCCAATTCCGCGATCAGCGTACCGCCCGTCGTCGGGGCGTCAATTCATCAATTCAAAGGTCACGGAGACGGCGGCGCGCAGCAGCTGCTCGCCCGGCGCCACCGGCACCGCGGAGGCCCGCATCGCCTGCATGGCCGGCCGCGGCGGGCTCGAGCCTTCTTCGGTGATCGAGGTCACCGGGCCGAGCTTGACGCCGGCGGCCCTGGCATAAAGCTCGGCCTTGCGGCGGGCGTCGGCCACGGCGTCGTCGCGCGCCTGATCGAGCAATTTCGACTGTTCCGACACGACGAATTCGATGCCGGACATCTCATTGGCGCCGGCGGCGATGCCGCGATCGAGAATGCCGGGGAACTTGTCGATCTCGCGGATGCGGATGCTCACCTGGTTGGTGACCTGGAAGCCGAGCAGCCGCGCCGGGCCGGCTTTGCCCTGCTCGTACTGCGGCTGCAGCGACAGGCGCGAAGTCTGCACGTCGCGGTCGGCGACGCCGGCCTCCTTGATGGCCGCCAGCACATTGGTCATCTGCCGGGCATTGGCCTCGCTTGCTTCGCGCGCATTCTTGCCCTGGCTGGTGACGCCCAGCCGGATGTTGGCACTGTCAGGCGCGACCGAGACGGTAGCTTCGCCGGTCACGGTGATCGAGCGTTCGGCGGCGCGGGCCGGCGTGGACTGGATCTGCAGTGTCGCCAGAGCGGCGGCGACAATCATCAGGCTCAGGGAATGGCGGGTCATCGGTTTCATCATTTCACCGGCACATAGACATTGATGACGAGAGAATTCGGATCGCTCTTGGCAGGATCCGTGGCGAATTCCTCGATGAACAGATCCTGTGCTTCGAGGTTGCGGTCGTCGAGGTGATTGGTGATCGCCTCATAGGTCGTGTCCATCGAGTCGTAGGAACCACGATGCACGAACTTCAGCGCCTTGCCGGCCGGTGCCTTGCCCGAGGCGATGTCGCCCTTCGGCGGATTGGCGAGCGGCTGTGCGATGATGACCCCGGCCTGGAACGAGAAGCCGGTGTCGTCGGTCTCGGTGTAGACGGTGAGGTAAGGGCCCGCCGGCTGGATGTTCTGCTTGGCGAGGTAGTCGTTCAGCGACTTGAAGGCATCGATCAGCGTATCGAAGGCCGTGTCCCAGTTGGTGTGGCCTTTGATGTAGACGATGGTCCGGTCGGGGAGCTGCACTTCCTCGCCGAAGGCATCGCCAGGCTGAGCGGGCAGCGGCGCGTGCGGCTTGATATCCGGCATTGGCGCCGCCGGGGCCGGGCCCGGCCCGGGTGCCTGTCCCGATTTGGGCGCCTCGGGAGCGCCTTGCGCCAGCGTCTGCCCCGTCGCCAGCCAAGCCGCCGCAACCGCTGCGAAGGCAAAGTGCAAGCCAAGGCGCAGGCCAAGATGCAAGTCAAGACGCAGGCTACGCGCTCCAGACATCGTGCGCTCTCCGTCCCTATTCGGCGATTCGCTTGGACAGCTGATCTTATCACGGCCCCTAGCCATTGGGACGATCTTTGGCCATATAAACCGGGCGAAAGCCGGGCAGGACACCGGTTTTCCAGAACCGCTGGCGGATCATGGGCGCGCTTTCCAACAAGGCCTTCGTGAAGATGAACGGTATCGGCAACGAGATCGTCGTTGTCGATCTGCGTGCCGATACGCCGCGCGCCGCGCTGATCGCCGCCGACGAGGCGCGCGCCGCTGCGTCGCCTGCCGGTGCGCCTTATGACCAATTAATGGCGCTCTATCCGCCGCGCACGCCTGGCACGGACGCCTTCATCCGCATCTACAATAATGATGGCTCCGAAGCCGGCGCCTGCGGCAACGGCATGCGCTGCGTCGCCACCATCGTCTCGGACGCGAACGGCAAGTCGAAGCTGGCATTCGAGACCAATGCCGGCATTCTCAATGCCTGGAAGAACGACAACGGCCAGTTCACCATCGACATGGGCAAGCCGCGTTTTGCCTGGAACGAGATTCCGCTGGCGGAGGAATTCCGCGACACGCGCATGATCGAGCTGCAGGTCGGGCCAATCGACGCGCCGGTGCTGCATTCGCCGTCGGTCGTCAACATGGGCAATCCGCACGCGGTCTTCTGGGTCGACGATCCATATGCCTACGACCTCGAAAAGTTCGGGCCGCTGCTCGAGAATCATCCGATCTTTCCCGACCGCGCCAACATCACGCTCGCGCATATCGTCGATCGCGAGCACATCGTCATGCGCACCTGGGAGCGTGGCGCGGGTCTCACGCGCGCCTGCGGCGCGGCGGCCTGCGCCACCGCGGTGGCGGCGGCGCGGCTCAAGCGCACCGAGCGCAAGGTGCACATGACGCTGCCCGGAGGCGAACTCGTCATCGAATGGCGCGCCAGCGACGATCACGTGCTGATGACCGGGCCGGTGGAATTCGAGTTCAACGGCACGTTCGATCCGAAGCTGTTTGAGAAGGCCGAAAATTAATTTTGTCATTCCGGGGCGCGG
>JAEZEY010000176.1 GCA_023432845.1 Pseudomonadota bacterium | reverse complement strand
CCAGCTGCCACGCCACCCAGTCGCCGACGAAAAGTCCGAGCACGGCCCACGCCATGGCGGCAAGAATGCCGAATTTGCTTGGGTCGTCGTAGTAGCTGTCCAGGCGCGCACTACTCGGTTCCGGGCTGTAGTATCCGGAGATCACCCCGAAAACGCCCAGAATGGCCAATGCCATGATCATGGCACCGTGAATTCCGAGTTCGTCGGCCCGGCCGATCGCCGCCAGCAGCAGACCGCAAAGCGCCACGACGATAAGGATGACTAGCGCGAGTTGCCGCTCATATTTGGTAAGTCCGGCAATCATCAGATGTCTCTCACTCCGCCAGCCAGCTCAGACGACCGAATGGTGCCTTGCCTTCGCGACGAACGGCACGGCCACCTCGGCCGACCAGCGTCGGGCGGCAACCTTCGCGTTCCACGGCGGAGAATGGCTATGCCATCAAAGATGTATTGTAAATACCTCTTTTCACTGTGACTGCCATGCGCGTTGGGTAAACCTCAATGCAGCGCAGACACGCCGCCGCCACCTGCGAGGCGCAGCGAGGCTTTCAGCGTTAGTGCGTGATTGCGGCACGCGCTCGCGGAAGCTGGCGGCCGCCATATTGCGGCGAATCGCGGCGCTCGTCAGGCCGCGGGCATAAGGCCGAAATCCTTGGGGCGAAGGATCAAGTCGGCCAGCGTGTACTTGTCGAGCGTCCCTGTAAAGGCAGACAGGGCTTCATGCAGAACGCCGCGCAGACGACAGCGCCGGGTAATGACGCATCTATTGTCTACCGTGAAGCATTCCACCAGGGCAAAATCGGGCTCTGTCGCGCGCAGGACATCTCCCAGCCGGATGCTCTTTGCCGGTTTGGCCAAAGTGAGCCCGCCTGACCGCCCACGCACCGCTTTCAGAAAGCCGGCCCGGGTCAGCTGATTGGCGACTTTCATTAAATGTGCACGGGATATGCCATAGACCTGCGCCGTCTCCTCGATGGTGATCAGCCGGTCCTCACGAAGGGCGGCATACATCAGCACACGCAGGGCATAGTCCGAGAAATTGGTGAGGCGCATTTTCATTCCTAGCCGGCGGCTTCGCGCCGAACGATCAATAATTATCAACATGAACCCGATGGGTATCATTTGCAAGAACGCGACTTTGTCATGAGCGACGGGCTCGCTCCTAAAAGCTATATTGACAATGTATCTTTTAAGTCCGAAGGTCGGCCTGTGGATGACGGTCAGCACCGCTGAATTCGTCGCCGGAACGAGAAGGCAGTCTGGCGAGCAGTCACGCTCGCGATTGAAGGAGAATACGATGTCTCAGCTAGCACAGGCGGCAGCCGCCGATGAAGTCGACGTTCGGAGCCTGGTACCGGCGCAACGGCACCAGAAGATTTTCCAGCTGGTCGGCCAACTCGCCCCTGGCGCGTCGTTCGTCCTGGTCAACGACCATGATCCCAAGCCGCTCTATTATCAACTTGAAGCCGAGTACCCACGCCAGTTCTCCTGGACCTACCTTGAGAAGGGACCGGATGCGTGGCGGGTTGAGATCGGCCGAGTGAAGGCGGCCGCTTGAGCCACCCGGAATGACGCCGGCGATCCGGCCGGCGTCATGCGCGTCGGAGGACCCTCATCGTGGCCGGCGTTACGCTAACCCGCTGGACAATGTCCTACTTCGCTGCCGCGTTGGTCTCACTGATCGGCGCCCAAACCCTGATGGCGTTTGGCTATGGATATCCGGTGGCTCCGATCCAGGCGCCGGAAACGCTGGTCCTGGTTCACGCCATCGCAATTGGATGGCTGAGCCTCCTGATGCTGGGCGCGCTGTTTCAGTTTGTGCCGGTCCTCACCGCGCGCCCGCTCTATAGCGATCTTCTGCCCTTACCCGCGCTCATCTGCCTGATCATCGGGCTTGGCGTCCTGTTGCTGGGCTTTCTGCAGATCGGCGGGCAGATCGATCTGCCTTTTGCGTTCCTCCCGGTGGCCGCTGTTCTGTTGTGCGTCGGCTTCGGCCTGGCGTTGTGGAATCTCGGCCGCACTTTGTGGCAGGCGCGCCCGCTGCCGCTCCCGGCGCGCTTCGTCGTTGTCGGCCTCTTCGGCGTCGTGGCCACCGTCGCGCTCGGCGCCGTCTTCGCCCTGGCGCTCGGCGGCGCGACGACGTCGCCGCATCTTCTCGATGTCGCCGCCCATGGCCTGCCGCTGCATGTGATAGCCGGCCTCGGCGGCTGGCTCACTTTCACCGCCATGGGCGTGAGCTATCGCCTGCTCGCGATGTTCATGCTGGCCCCCGAACTCGATGGGACCAGCACGCGAATCACGTTCTACGCCGGCACCGCGGCACTGACTGCGACCATCCTTGGCGGTGTTGCCGCCGTCTGTGTCGGCCACGATATAAAGTACGTCCTTAGCGTGGCCGCCTTGCTCGGTCTTGCCGCCCTCGCCCTGTACGGCCGCGATATCCTCCACATCTATGGCGCGCGCAAACGGCAGGTGATCGAACTCAACAGCCGCATCGCCGCGCTCGCGCTCGGCAGCCTGGCCGCGGCTGTTGTGCTGACGGCCCTCCTCATCAGCCTGGGCGCACTGGAAGAGCACGTCGGTGCGCTCGTTTTCCTCGTCAGTCTCGGCTGGCTGTCGGGGCTTGGCCTCGGCAAGCTGTACAAGATCACGGCCTTTCTGACCTGGCTCGAGTGCTATGGCCCTGTCCTCGGGAAGATGGCGACGCCACGGGTGCAGGATCTCGTCGTCGAACCGCGCGCAATGAAGTGGTTCCGGCTTTATTTCATCGGTGTCTGGGTGGCCACCGCGAGCCTCCTCGCCGGCTTTCCGCTCAGCTTCCGTACCGCGGCTGCGATGATGCTCGCGTCCACCGTCGGCATCGTCGTCGAGTTGGTGCGCATCCGCATGCTCGCTGACGTCAAGCCGGCCTTGCGTCTTTCAAGCTGCGTCCACAGACCGCGGCTGCTTTTCTGTCTCAATACGTCTGAAAGGAGATTGTCATGACGGCATTCGTCGACGTGGATGTCCGGCCGATCCTGCGTGCCGGAGGCGAACCATTTGAAAAGATCATGACTGCCGTGAATGCGCTCGCACCAGGGCAAGGTTTGCGGCTGTTTGCGACGTTCAAGCCGACGCCGCTCCTCCACGTTCTCGGCGCGCAGGGCTTCACCCATGAAGCCAAAGAGCTGGATGGCGGTGAATGGGAGGTCTTGTTTGTTCCCGCGCAGGCCGGGACGAAGCCGGCCGACAATCTCCAGGTCTCCGACGAAACGGCGTGGCCCGACCCGGTGCAACATCTCGACAATCGCGAGCTCGATCCGCCCGAGCCGATGGTGAGAATCCTCGCCGCTACCGAAAGCATGGCGCCGGGCGAGGTCTTGTCGGCCCTGCTCTGCCGCGAGCCTGTATTCCTGTTTCCCGAACTCGCCAAGCGCGGCCATCGGTGGCGCGGCGGCTTCGAAGCTGACGGCACGACCTACAAAGTGCTCGTACAGGTCGGAAAATCTGCCGGGGCGGCACCATGAGCGCCGAGGCCGATCAGGCCCTGGCGGAGCACGTCACCGAAGCGCTACGCATCGTGATCGATCCGGAGCTCGGCTGCAACATCGTCGATCTCGGCTTGATCTATTGCGTCGCCGTCGGTGGCGGGAGCGCCCGCGTGCTTATGACGACGACGACGCGCGGCTGTCCGGCGACCGCCTTTCTCAAGGACGGTGCGCGCGAGGCCGCCGCGGGCGTGCCTGGGATCAACGAAGTCGATGTCGTACTGACCTACGATCCGCCATGGACGCCGGAGATGATGACGCCAAGTGCGCGAGATTACCTCGGCATCGCTAGTGGAGCGAGTTGGTGATCACCGGCGCAAGCAAAAAGGGGGCGGAAGGCGGGCCAAGCCTCGACGGCATCCTATTGGCGAGCCTGCGAGAACTCGCCGCCGCCGGGCGGGCCGAGATGGCCTGCCGGTTGGCCGGCCAAGCCTGCGCCGCCTGTCGGTTAACGGATGCGGCCGCGTGGCGCCGATTCAATGCGTTGCTTCACCAGTTGACGAAGCACGTGTCTGAGCCCGCTGAATGATTTTCGGCGCCGTCACATCGGCCAGCGGCCTGGCGTAAGACCACCCTTTTGGCCGGCGCCTGCAGGCTGCGAACCTTTTTTCAGACTCCGCAACCAGGTCAGGCGGGCGATGGCTCTTCGTGCAAGGGATTGCGCCTGAGCCAGCGTGGCCTCGTCTTTCGCATGATCGGCAGCTTCCAAATACCATTCGACGAGGAGTTCAGCCGTTGCGATCGGTTCAGCCGGTGCGGTTGCCGCTTCCGACGACGATGCCATCGGCGCACCCAGCGCCGCGATGTCGGCGGCCATCTGCCGCGACTCGGCAATGAAGCTTTGCATTTGCTCCGCGTCCCCTGTCGCTGGCAACTGCTGCTCGAGTTGGTTCGCCAAACGTTTCTCAACATCGGCCGCAGCGACGAGGACATCTCGCGCCGTGGCGGCACGCGGCACAGGCTTTCCCGCTGACGCCCGATGCGCGTGATAGGCGTGCCGCCGTTCGCGACGCAAAATCGAAACATGCTCCAATTCTTCATGAGCCATTGTCTCGGCGGCTTTGCGAATCTCGGCGTCCTCAGCCTGCGCGGCGACGTAGGTCCAGAACGCGAACGCGCGCTCTTCGTTACGGACGGCCATCGACAACGCCCGGTATGGCGTCGCCAGCCGCGATCCGGCCAGTTCGTCCGCCCTCTCGTCGTCGAAAGTTTCCGGAAGATCCCAGCGCACCTCGGCAAGCACGGGCGCCTGGCCGGTGCGCTGGTGCGACCAGTGCGCCACTTGGTCGCGGTGGCCGCGCTCTTCCTGCGCCAGGTGGTCGAACACCGCTGCGGTCTCCGACAAACCGTGCTCACGCATCTTGGCTGCCAAATCCTGGTAACGCGTAGCCGCCTCTTCTTCTAGCGCAAACGCGATCGCAAACAACTCCGAGAGCGAACGGATTGTTCCGAGAGGTTCCTTCGCGAGCAGAGCCATGGTCTGCGCTCCTTGCGCTGTCCTGCGCTATACTTTTAAAGGATTGTTCACCGCGAACCCGGGCGCGACAATTGACGTAACGCAAATTGTCGCCGAATTTAAGTGGCTATGTTGATGCATCTTTGCGGTGGACTTGGCCTGCAAAGTCCGGGGAGGACAAGATTATCTCGACATCCAACCCGCATTCGACGGATTTCGCTGGCGATCGTCCGAGACCGCATCCCCGGCGCGGCTCGACCCGACATTTTCTCTTCTACTGGATGCTCGGTCTCGCGGCCGCCTGCCTCCTCTACGTCGCACCCGCGGCGATGCAGACGGCGCAGGCCGCCGCGCAGCTTTCGCAGTACCTGCCAAAAGCTACAGCCGCTGAATTCTTCCCCGACGCGGACCGCATCGGGCAATTGCAGGGCGATCCGCCGGTAGCACCCGTCTACCGCGGCGATCAACTTCTCGGCTTCGTCTACCTCAATTCCGACTTTACCAACGCCGTCGGGTACTCGGGCAAGCCCATTCATCTTCTCGTCGGCATCGATCTCAAAGGCGTCATCACAGCGATCAAGCTGGTCGATCACAAGGAGCCGATCGTCCTGATTGGCATTCCCGAAAAGCGAGTCGTCGACGCGATCAACAGCCTGGTCGGCGCGAACATGGCGCCTGTTGCGGCGGGGGCCGAGCACCCACCTCAAATCGACATTGTCAGCGGCGCCACCGTCACGATGCTGGTGATCGGCGACAGCGTCATCCGGTCAGCGGTGCGTCTCATCCGCAGCGGACGCATCGCAGCATCCGGGACCGGCGCCCCGGCCGCGTCCGCCGCGCCGGTAACAAAGACGGTCGACCTCACCAAGAGTTCAATCGAGAGCTGGCAGGACCTGCTGGGCGACGGGTCAATTCGTCGGCTTCATCTTACCATTGGCGAGGTCAACGAAGCGTTCGCCCGCTCTGGCAATGACGCGGCCGCTGCCAATCCCGAGCCGGGCAACCCCGACGACACTTTCATCGAGCTGTACGTCGCCCCGGCGACCGTGCCCACGATCGGCCGCAGCCTGCTCGGTGACGATGCGTACGAGCAGTTGATGGCGCGCCTCAAACCCGGCCAGCAGGCTGTCGTCGTCGCTGGCGACGGACTCTACTCGTTCAAGGGTTCGGGTTACGTGCGAGGCGGCATCTTTGACCGCATTGAGCTCGTTCAGGAAGGATCCGGCACCCGGTTTCGCGACCGCAACCATATGCGCCTCGGACGGCTCGAGCCGCCCGACGCGCCCGATCTGCGCGAGGTCAGCCTGTTCGTCATGCCCGACGACTTTACGCTGGACTTGACAGAGCCGTGGGAGCTTCAGCTGCTCGTACAACGCTCAGTCGGCGCGCGCGACAAGGCATTTCTGTCCTTCGATCTCGGCTACACGCTGCCGGAAAAGTACCTCAAGCGCGAGCAGCCGGCGGTCACGGTAGCTGCCGAGCCGGCGCCGCCAACAAGCGCCCAACCAAAGCCGGCGGAAGGAGCCCTCGAAGAACCTCTGTGGAAGCGGATGTGGCGCGACAACATGACGAATGTCACCATCGTCGCGATCGCCATCGGCGCGTTGACGTTGATCTTCTTCTTTCAAAACGTCCTAGTGCGGCGGCCAGTTCTGAACGTTTGGGTGCGGCGCGCCTATCTGTTGTTCATCCTGGTCTGGCTCGGCTGGTACGCCAATGCGCAGCTCTCGGTGGTCAACGTCCTGACTTTCGCCAACGCCCTCGTGACCGGGTTCAGTTGGGAATACTTCCTGACCGCACCCCTGATCTTCATCTTGTGGGCCGGCGTCGCGGCATCGCTCTTGTTTTGGGGCCGCGGCCCGTTCTGCGGCTGGCTGTGCCCGTTTGGCGCTCTTCAGGAATTGCTCAACAATGTCGCCCAGGCTCTGAAAGTCCCACAGTTGCGAATTCCGTGGGGACTGCACGAGCGGCTCTGGCCGATCAAATATATGATTTTCCTCGGTCTGTTCGGCGTGTCGTTCTACTCTATCGAATATGCCGAGCAACTCGCCGAAGTCGAGCCGTTCAAGACCGCCATCGTTCTGAAATTCATCCGCGACTGGCCGTTTGTCGTTTTCGCAGTCGCGCTCCTCGTCGCCGGTCTCTTCATCGAACGCTTCTTCTGCCGTTACCTGTGCCCGCTCGGTGCAGCGCTGGCGATCCCCGGACGGCTGCGCATGTTCGAGTGGCTGCGGCGCTGGCCCGAATGCGGCAGCCCCTGCCAGCGCTGCGCCAACGAATGCCCGGTGCAGGCAATTCACCCCGAAGGACACATCAACGTCAACGAATGCATCTACTGCATGCATTGTCAGGAGTTGTACTTCGACGATCATCGCTGCCCGCACATGATCCAGATCCGGCTCAAGCGCGAGCGGCGCGACGCCCTCACCTCGCCTTCAATGCGCTCGGGTGGGCCGAAGGGCCCGCCACAAACAGTCATCGCTCAAAACGGCAAGCCAATCGCGGGCGCGACAGTGCCCGGCACTTGAACCACAACGTTCTAAACCCAGGAGGCTCCCATGACAGACGAGTCAAATCGATCGGATAAAGGCGTCAGCCGCAGAAAGCTGCTCGGCACCACCGCGTCCGTGGCCGCCGTCGCCGGCGTCGGCGCCATCGGTGCATCGCAGTTTCAATCCCTGGCAGAGGCGCAAACGCGGCAGCAGCAGCGGGCGCAGGCGCCTGCCCGCCCGGGCGCCCAGAAATACGAGGTCAAGCCCGGCGAGCTCGACGAGTATTACGTATTCTTCTCGAGCGGCCAGACCGGCGAGGTCCGCATCGTCGGCATGCCGTCGATGCGCGAATTGATGCGCGTGCCGGTCTTCAACCGCTGCAGTGCGACCGGCTGGGGCCAGACCAACGAGTCGCTGAAGGTGCTCACCGACGGCCTCACGCCCCAGACGAAAGAGCGGCTCAAGACGCTCGGTCTCAAGACCTGGTTGAACGGCGATTGCCATCACCCGCACATGTCGTTCACCGACGGCACCTATGACGGGCGCTACATCTTCATCAACGACAAGGCGAATACGCGGCTCGCCCGAATCCGCACTGACATCATGAAGTGCGACAAGATCATCGAGCTGCCGAACCAGTGCACGATTCACGGCATGCGCCCGCAGAAATACCCGCGCACCGGCTACGTGTTCTGCAACGGCGAGTACGAAGTGCCGATCCCGAACGACGGCAAGGTGCTCGACGATCCGAAGCAATACCGGTCGATATTCTCGGCCGTGGACGGCGACACGATGAAGGTCGCCTGGCAGATCATCGTCGATGGCAATCTCGACAATACGGACGCCGACTATCAGGGCAAGTACGCGTTCTCAACTTGCTACAATTCCGAGATGGGCATGACGCTGGCCGACATGATGGCCAAGGAGCAGGACTGGGTCGTCATCTTCAACCTCAAGCGCATCGAGGAAGGCGTCAAGAAAGGCGACTTCCAGACGATCGGCGGCGTGCCGGTGCTCGATGGGCGCCACGGCTCCCCGTACACGCGGTATGTGCCGGTGCCGAACAGCCCGCACGGCATGAACACGGCACCGGACGGCATCCACATCGTCGCGAACGGCAAGCTGTCGCCGACCGTGACGGTAATGGACGTGCGGCTGTTCGATGACCTGTTCGACGACAAACTCAAGCCGCGTGACGTGGTCGTGGCGGAACCCGAACTCGGCCTCGGGCCTCTGCACACAGCCTATGACGGCAAAGGCAATGCCTACACCACGCTGTTCCTCGACAGCCAGGTTGTGAAGTGGAACATCGACCTCGCCCGGCGGGCCTACAAGGGCGAAAAGGTCAACCCGGTCATTCAGAAGCTCGACGTCCACTATCAGCCCGGCCACAACCATACGTCGATGGGTCAAACCAAAGAGGCGGACGGCAAGTGGCTTATTTCGCTGAACAAGTTCTCGAAGGACCGCTTCCTCAATGTCGGGCCGCTCAAGCCGGAGAATGACCAGCTGATCGACATCTCCGGAGACCGCATGGTGCTGGTGCATGACGGCCCGAGCTTTGCCGAACCGCATGACGCGATCATCATCCATCGCTCGAAACTGGACAATCGCGTGCTCAATGTCTGGAAGCGGGATGACCCCTTCTTCGAGGACACGCGCAAGCAGGCGGCCGCCGACGGCATCACGCTCGAGAACGACTCGAAGGTGATCCGCGACGGCAACAAGGTGCGTGTCTACATGACGTCCAGCGCACCGGCGTTCGCAATGGAGACCTTCACCGTCAAGCAAGGCGATGAAGTGACGGTGTGCGTCACCAACGTCGACGATATCGAGGACCTGACGCACGGATTCTGTATCGTCAACTATGGTCTCAACATGGAGATCGGGCCGCAGCAGACATCGTCGGTCACCTTCGTGGCCGACCAGCCGGGCGTGCACTGGTTCTACTGCACGTGGTTCTGCCACGCCATGCACATGGAAATGCGCGGCCGCATGTTCGTCGAGCCGCGCAGCACGTAAGAAGCATGCCGGTTCGATCGACCATAGCGACACTGGGGCTGGCGGCGTTTCTTGCCGCCAGCCCCGCATTCCTGGCGGCGGCTTCGCCGCGGGCCGTCCCGCCGGACGAGCCCGATCTGCAATCCGTGCTGGACCAGGCGGCCGACGGCGACGTCGTCACGCTCTTGGCCGGAAACCACCGCGGGCCGATCAAAATCAACCGGAGGATTACGCTGACCGGCCAGGCGGGAGCCCTTGTGAACGGCTCCGGCCACGGCAGCGTCATCACGGTGGCGGCGCCGGGCGCCGTCGTACGCGGCCTGACGATCCGAGGCTCCGGCAAAGACCTCGACACGATGGATGCCGGAGTATTCGTCGAACGCACCGCCACCGGCGCGATCGTCGAAGGCAACCGTATCGAAGGCAATCTTTACGGCATCTATCTGCACGGCGCGGCCGATTCCGTTGCGCGCGGCAACGAGATCATCGGCCTGCGGCTGACGCGGACGAACGAGGCCGGCAACGGCATCTCGGTGTGGAACGCGCCCGGCGCGAAGATCGTCGGCAATGACGTGCGCTTTGGGCGCGATGGAATTTTTGTCGTCACCAGCCGCAAGAATTTCATCAATGACAACCGATTCCGGGACCTCCGCTTCGCAGTCCATTACATGTACACCAACGACAGCGAGATCACGGGCAACGTCTCGATCGGCAACACGGTCGGTTTCGCGTTGATGTATTCTCAAGACCTGACAGTGCGCGACAATGTGTCGGAGCAGGACCGCGATCACGGGTTCTTGTTCAATTACGCCAACAGATCGCGGATATCGGAAAACACGGTGCGCGGCGGGCTGCTCCCCAGCGAGCGCTGGCTGACTTCGAGCAGCGCCGATCGCGAGCACGCACCGGCTTCGGCCGAGGACGAGAGGCCGGCCGCCACGTCCGGCGACGTCCGGCCGGCGCCGGGAAAATGCGTCTTCATCTACAACGCAAACAATAACAGGTTCGAGAACAACCGGTTCGAGGGCTGCGAGATCGGCGTTCATTTCACCGCCGGTTCCGAACGCAACGAGATCACCGGCAATGCGTTCATCGGCAATCGCAACCAGGTGAAATATGTCGGCACGCGCTTTCTCGACTGGTCCAGGAACGGCCGCGGCAATTACTGGAGCGACAATCCCGGCTTCGACCTCAACGGCGACGGAATTGCCGATACCGCTTATCGGCCGAACGATCTGGTCGACAAGGTTCTGTGGATGGCGCCGCAGGCCAAAGTGCTGATGAACAGCCCGGCGGTGCAGGCCATTCGCTGGGCGCAGGCGCAGTTCCCCGCCCTGCTGCCCGGCGGGGTGATCGACAGCCATCCGCTCATCGCGCCGCCGGCGAAGCTGCCGCAAAGGCCGGGAGGCGCTTCATGACCGCCTCCGTGGCCATTGAAAGAGTTTCCAAACGCTATGGGACGCTGCAGGCGGTGCGCGACGTCTCGTTCACGCTGGCCCCAGGGGAGCTTGTGGCGCTCATCGGTCACAACGGCGCCGGCAAGACCACCCTCATGAAGTTGATGCTGGGTTTGATTCACCCCAGCGAAGGTACGATACAGGTGCTCGGCGAGGACCCGGCATCCGGTGCATTCGCCGCGCGTCGGCAACTGGGATATCTGCCCGAGAACGTGGCGTTCAACGGCGCGCTGACCGGCTACGAAACGCTGTCGTTCTATGCAGGTCTCAAGGGAGAAACGGCCGCGTCGGTGCCGGCGTTGCTTGAGCGCGTCGGCCTGGCGGAAGCGGGCAAGCGTCGTGCCGCCACCTATTCCAAGGGCATGCGCCAGCGCCTCGGCCTGGCCCAGGCTCTGCTCGGCAGCCCGCGCCTGCTGCTGCTCGACGAGCCGACCACCGGTCTCGACCCGGAATTTCGCCAGCAGTTCTACGAAATCATGCGCGAACTGCGCGATCGCGGCGCCACCGTTCTGCTGTCCTCGCACGCGTTGACCGAACTGGAGGAGCGTGCCGACCGGGCGATCATCATGAATCGCGGCACCAAGGTGGCGGCCGGTACGCTGGCCGAGCTGCGTCATGCAGCACAGTTGCCGAGCCGCATCGTCGTGACCATGGCCGAGGGCAAGCCGACCGCTACCATCGCTCAGCTTGCGCCCGCCGGCGCGGTGAATCGGATCAACGGGCACACCATCGAACTCGTCTGCAACGACGCCGACAAGCTGGCGATGATTCGTAAGGTCTCGGCCGATAACATCGGCGTGGCCGACATCGAAACGATGCCGCCGAGTCTGGATGACCTCTACGCGCACTTCCTGCGCAGCCCGGAGGCCGGCCGATGAGCGGCATCGTCATCATCGCCCGGCGCGAAATCCTCGTCGGCCTGCGCAATCGCTGGGTGCTCGCCACCACGCTGCTGCTCGCCGCGCTGGCGCTGAGCCTGACCTTTCTCGGCAGTGCGCCGACCGGCCGCGTCGGTGTCGGCGCGCTTGACGTCGTGATCGTCAGCCTGTCGAGCCTCACCATCTTCCTGGTGCCGCTGCTGGCGCTGCTGATATCTCACGATGCCATCGTCGGCGAGGTCGAGCGCGGCACGATGGCCCTGCTGCTGAGCTATCCGGTCGGCCGCTGGCAAGTGATAGTCGGAAAGTTCCTCGGCCATCTCCTGATCCTGGTGTTCGCCACCGTCGTTGGCTATGGCGCGGCAGCCGTCGCACTGGCGCTGACCGGCGTCGCCATTCTCATGCAGAGCATGTTCGCCTTTGCGGTGATGATCGGCTCTTCCGTTCTGCTCGGCGCCGTATTCATCGCGATCGGTTACCTCATCAGCGCGACGGTGAACGATCGCGGCACAGCCGCCGGCATCGCCATCGGCGTCTGGCTGTTGCTCGCGCTCGTCTACGACATGGCGCTGCTTGGCGCCTTGGTCGTCGATCAGGGCCATACGATCACCGCCGGCGTGCTCAATGCGCTGCTGCTCCTCAACCCGACCGACGTGTACCGGCTGTTCAATCTCGGCGGCTTTGCCAATGTCGGCCAATTCGCCGGCATGGCCGGCCTTGCCGGCAGCAACGTCTGGAGCCAGCCGGCGTTGTTGGCGGCGCTCGGGCTCTGGACCGCGGTCCCGCTCGCCATCGCCGTCACCATCTTCGCGCGGAGAGAAATATGAGGCGCTTCATGGCTGTCGCCGCCGTTTGCCTTGCGCTTGCTGCCTGCGGCGAAGAACAACCCGCGGCGGCTCCGCCGGCGCCGCACGGGCTGACCGCCGATGCCATCGGCCAGTACTGCGGCATGAACGTGCTGGAGCATCCCGGCCCGAAAGGGCAGATCATCCTGAAAAGCCGCATCGACCCGGTCTGGTTCTCGTCGGCGCGCGACACCGTCGCCTTCACGATGCTGCCCGAGGAGCCGAAGGACATTCTGGCGATCTATGTCTCCGACATGGGCAAGGCGCCGAGTTGGGACAAACCCGGCGCAATGAACTGGGTGGACGCGAAAAAAGCGTGGTTCGTGATCGGCAGCAAGTTGCGCGGCGGCATGGGCGCCGAAGAAGCGGTGCCGTTCTCCGAACGCGAAGCAGCAGACCACTTTGCGCGCGACAATGGCGGCCAGGTCGTCGCCTTCTCGGCAATTCCGAAAGACTACGTCCTGGGGAGCGCCACCACAGGCGCCGACCCCGATTCGCACGAGCGCCACTGAAAGTAGCGGAGGCCATGATGGCAGATTTGATCACACGCCGCCGCGCCATTCGCATCAGCGCCGCCGCCGCCGGGCTGGCGCTTTGCTCGTTCGGCACGGCGCGGGCGGCGGGCGTGGGCGCGGCCACATGGCGCGGCACGGCAATGGGAGCCGCCGCCACGATCGAGATCCACCACCCTGACCGCGCCTTTGCACAGCGGCTGATTGCGCGCGCCGTGGCGGAGGCGGTCCGCCTCGAGCGGCTGTTCAGCCTTTATCGCGCCGACTCCGACCTCGTTTCGCTCAACAAGACCGGCGTGCTGGTCGCCCCTGCTCCCGAACTGGTCGACCTGTTGTCGCAGTCGCTGCGCTATTCGAAGCTGACGGAGGGCGCCTTTGACGTCACCGTTCAGCCGCTCTGGGAGACCTATTGGCGGCATTTCACGACGCCGGACGCGAAGGCCACCGGTCCGGCGGCCGGTACGATTGCTTCAGCCGCGGCACGCGTTGGCCATGAGCATCTACTGGTCAATCGCGACCGCATCTCCTTCGCCAAGTCCGGCATGGG
>JAEZEY010000422.1 GCA_023432845.1 Pseudomonadota bacterium | reverse complement strand
CGACCAGTTCCGCACCATGGCGCTGGAGACTTTCAACATCTCCTATGGAGCCAGCTTCGGCCCCTTCGCCAGCAAGTATTTCCGCATCGGCCATCTCGGCGACGTCAATGACGCCACAATGATGGGTTGCCTTGCCACCACCGAAGTGGCGCTGCAGCTGTTCGGCGTGCCGATCAAGAAGGGCGGCGCCCAGGCGGCGATGGATTATCTGCTGTCGCAGCATGGCGCGGCCAGGAAGCAGGCGGCGGAGTAAGACCGCTAGATCGAATGGGAAAAGGCCGGGCACCTGCCCGGCTTTTTTATTCAGGCTGCGCGGCTCCAGCCGTTATTCGCCAACACATGCGCGGTGAAATCGGTGACCGCGGCGAGCGTCGCCTCCGGCGCCTCGCGCTGCGGTGAGTGCTTGGCGCCGGACAGCAGTGCGACATCGACCGGGCAGTAGCACTCGCGCTCGGCCATCTCGATCTGCGCCATCGTGCCGTACTGGTCGTCCTCGCCCTGCACGATCAGGATCGGCACGCGGATATAGGCGAGTTGCTCGGTGATATCCCATTTGCGGAAATCGGGATCGAGCCACGCGTCGTTCCAGCCGCGGAAGGCATTGTCCGGATCCTTGTGCCAGCGCGCCAGCTTCTGTTTGAGATCAGTGGTCTCGTAGGCCTGCTTCGCCTCGGCGATGGCGGCGATGCCCATGTCCTCGGTGAAGAAATGCGGCGCCATCAGAATGAGCCCGCCGAGACGATGATCCTGATGCGAGCCGGCATAGGTCGCGGCGATCGAGGCGCCGTCACTGTGGCCGAACAGGATGTGTTGCTTCACACCGATCGCATCGAGCAGCTTCGGCAGCACGTCGCGCGCCTCGATGTGCATGTAGTCGAGCGGCCGCGGCAGCTTCACCGGCGACGATTGGCCATAGCCGGCGCGCGAATAGACGAACACGCCGCAGCCGGTCGCCTTCTGTACCTTCTCGGGAAAATCGCCCCACAAGTCGACGCAGCCCAAGCCCTCGTGCAGCATGACGATGGTGGGCGCCTGATCCGGGCGCGGCCCGATCATGCGGTATTCAAGCGAGTGATCGGAGATGGAGAGAAAACCGGAGTCTTCAAGTTTCATCACACATACTCTCTCGTTGTCATGGCCGGGCTTGACCCGGCCATCTCGCTTAGGGAAGCACTGTGCCCGCCTAAGCGGGATCATCGGGTCACGCCGCTGCGCGGCGGCCCGGTGATGACAGTTACTGTTGCTCCGCCCTCAGCTTGAACCTCTGAATCTTCCCCGTCGCCGTCTTCGGCAGATCGGCGCGGAATTCGATCCAGCGCGGATATTTATACGGCGCCAGCACCTGCTTGACGTGCTCCTGCAGCACCACGACCAGCGCCTCGCTGGCCTTGTCCTGCTGCTTGAGCACGACGAAGGCGCGCGGCTTGATGAGTTTCTCATCGTCGCGCCAACCGACCACGGCGGCCTCCAGCACATCGGGGTGGGAGGCCAGCGCCGCCTCGACCTCGAAGGGCGAGACATAGATGCCCGACACCTTCAGCATGTCGTCGGCGCGGCCGCAGCAAATGAAATAGCCGTCCTCGTCCTCGATGTATTTGTCGCCCGAGCGGGTCCACTCGCCCTGGAAGGTCGAGCGCGACTTCTCGCGGTTGTTCCAGTACATGACCGCCGAGGTCGGCCCGCGCGCAACCATCTCGCCCATCTCGCCCTTCGGCACAGGCTGGCCGTCCTCGCCGATAAGCTTGATCTCGTAGCCCGGCACCGGCTTGCCGGTGGTGCCGTATTTGGTGGCGCCGGGACGGTTGGACAAAAAGATGTGCAGCATCTCGGTGGTGCCGAGGCCGTCATAGATCGAGATGCCGTAGCGCTCTTCCCATTTGCGCGCGATGCCCTCCGGCAGCGCCTCGCCGGCCGAGATACAATGGCGCAGCTTTACTTCGGACTTCTGCGGCGCGCTCGGCGAATTGAGAAAGCCGGCGTAGAAAGTCGGCACCGCGAAGAACACCGTGACCGGATGTTTCTTCAGCAGCGCGGCGACCCCGTCGGGCGTCGGCCGCTCGGCGTTCAGCACCACCGTGGCGCCGACGCTCAAGGGGAAGGTCATGGCGTTTCCAAGGCCGTAGGCGAAGAACAGCTTCGCCACCGAGTGCACGACATCGCTTTCCTTGAGGCCCGCCACCGGCGTGCCATAGAGATCGGCGGTGAGCTTCAGGCTGCCATGGACATGCACGGCGCCCTTCGGCGTACCGGTCGAGCCCGAGGTGTAGAGCCAGAACGCCATGTCGTCGGCGACGGTGGGCGCGGTGTAATCCTGCGGCTCATCGGCGCCGATCAGGTCCTCGAACGGGCGATAGCCGTGAGGGTTCGCTCCCGACACGATGACATGCTCGAGGTCCGGGCTCTCCTTGATGACCTTCTCGAACTTCGGAAACAGTGCTTCCGACACCACCAGCGCCTTGGCGCGGCTGTCGGCCAGCATGAAGCGATAGTCGTCCTCGGTGAGCAGCGTGTTCACCGGCACGGCGATGATGCCGGCCTTGAGGCAGCCGAGAAACGCCGTCGGCCAGTCAATGGTGTCGAGCACGGCCATCAGTACGCGCTCCTCGCGGCGAATGCCGAGGCCGCGCAGCGCGACGCCGAAACGGTTCACGCGATCGGCGAGTTGCCCGTAGGTCCAGGTGCCGCCCCCGTCGATATAGGCCGGCTTGCCCGCGCGGCCCGCATCGAGATTGCGCTGGAGGACATCGGCGGCGAAGTTATAGCCGCTCGCGCCCAATGCGGGGCTCATGCCCACCGTGCCGGCCGCGCCTGTGTCCGCAGCGATTTTTCCGGCGAGCGTCATTCTGTTTTCCTCCCGAAGTATTCCGGTAGTATGCAACAGACGGGCGCAGGCTGCCTAGCGCAGCATATTTCCAAAGCAAAAACGCGCCCCAGGGAGTGACGACGCAATGATTCTCAGCCGCGACCGTATTCTGACCACCCATGTCGGCTCGCTGCCGCGCAACGACAAATTGTCCGACCTCTTGGTGCGCCAGGAGCAGGGCCAGCCCTTCGACGCCGCCGAAATGGCGTCTGAACTGGACAAGGCCGTCGCTCATGTCGTCGGCAAGCAGGCCGAGGCCGGCATCGATATTGGCAATGACGGCGAGCAGCAGCGCGTCGGCTTCCAGACCTATGTGCCGCAGCGCATGAGCGGTTTTGCCGGCGTGTCGAACCGCCGTCGCGGCAAGGAATTCGAAGCCTTCCCCGAACTGGTGGCGAGCCTGCTGCGGCGCTTCCCGCACACTTCGAAGCAGCAGAACGCGCCGGAATGCCAGGGCGAACTGAAATATCTCGACATCAAGCCGATCAATGACGAACTGGCGCGCTTCAACCGCATCGCCGCCGGCAAGTTCGCCGAGACTTTCATGACGGCGCCGTCGCCGGGCATCATCTCCTCGACCATGCTCAACGCGCATTACGACACGCACGATGCCTATCTGACCGCGCTGGCGCGCGAGATGCGGCATGAGTACATGGCGATCCACAATGCGGGCCTTGTGCTGCAGATCGACGCGCCCGATCTCGCGATGGATCGCACCATGCTCTATCGCGATCTCGACGACGCTCAATTCATCAAGCGCGTCGAGGCGCACATCGCCGCGATCAATGCCGGCATCGACGGCATTCCGGTCGACCGCGTGCGGCTGCATGTCTGCTACGGCAACTGGGAAGGCCCGCATATCTACGACATCCCGCTGGAGAAGATCCTGCCGGCGCTCTATCAGGCCAAGGTCGGCGCGCTGACGATCGAGTTCGCCAATCCGCGCCATGCCCACGAATATGCCGCGTTCAAGAAGGCGCCGCTGCCCAGGCACATGATCCTGCTGCCGGGCGTCATCGAGACGACATCGAATTTCGTTGAGCATCCCGAAGTAGTCGCACGCCGCATCGAGGACGCGGTGGCGGCGGTGGGCGATCGCGAGCGCGTCGTTGCTTCGACCGATTGCGGCTTCGGCACCTTCACGAACAGAGAGTGGGTGATCGAGCCGGCGGTGTGGCTGAAGCTGAAGGCGCTGCGCGAGGGCGCCGACATCGCCTCGGCGCGGCTGTGGGGCCGGAAGGTGGCGTGACGTTCCTTACTTACCCTCCCCTGGAGGGGGAGGGTCGGCGAGCATCGAAGATGCGAGCCGGGGTGGGGTG
>JAEZEY010000165.1 GCA_023432845.1 Pseudomonadota bacterium | reverse complement strand
GCTGCATCCGCATGACCAACGAGGACATCATCGACCTCTATAACCGGGTGAAGCCGAACAGCGTCGTTGTGGTGCTGGCCCCGGGCCAGGGCGACTCGCCCTTCAGCCCGATGCTGAAGCCGCGCATGGCGTCGGTCAGCGGCCTATTCAACTAATCAAGTCTGCGGGGACTGAGACGGAAACGGCGCCCTCGGGCGCCGTTTTTGTTTGGGGGCCTTGTTACCCGAGCGTCACCCGGACGATCTCCGGCGGCATGCCGAGCCGCATCGGCACCTTGCTGGTGCCGAGCCCGCCCGAAACGATCATATGGCGGCCCCGCTCGACGATGTGGCCATAGGCGAAGCGCGCGCCGAATTTTGACGGCGCCCAGAACGGCGCGACCAAGGGCGGCCGGATCTGGCCGCCATGGGTATGCCCGGCCAAGGTCAGCGACACGCGATCCGGCACACGAACGAAGATATCCGGCTCATGGACCAGCAGGATCACCGGATCGGCGGTGTCGCAGCGCTTGAGCGTGCCGGGCAGGTCATCGACGCCGCGGAAGCGGCCGTGGCCGAGCCGGTAGGCGATCTGATCGCCGAGCCCCGCCAGCCAGAACCGCGCGCCGGGTTCGCCCAGCAGCACGGCGTCGTTCTCCATCACCGGGATGCGCACATGGCGCATCGCGGCACGCGTCGGCTCGATGCCGTGCCACCAGTCGTGATTGCCGAGGATCGAATAGACGCCGAGCGGCGCCTTGAGCCGGGCCAGCTCGGCCGACCAGGCTTCAGGCGGCACCACCTCGGTAATGAAACGGTGGGTGGCGAAATAATCGCCGAGCAGCACCGTGAGATCGCTGCCGAGCGCATTGGCGGCATCGACCACCTGGCGCACGCGCTCGATGCCCATATTGGGGCCGCCGGCATGGATGTCGGCGATGACAGCGATGGTCAGCCGCTGGCCGACCCGCCAGCCCGGCGGGCTGAGGCGATAGTCGGTGATCGACAGGCCATTGGCGGCTTCCATCGCCGCATAGGCACCGGTGCCGGTCGCCGCCAGCCCGGCAAGACCTGTCAGCCCGATGCCGGCCTTGATCAGCCCGCGCCGGGTGATGCCCGACGCGGGCTGCGGTGGCGGCGCATATCGGCGCACATCGAAGGTCATGCGTCCGGCCTAGCGGAAAAGGTTGAAAGGAAGGTGGATACGGCCACGCGTTCTCTTGCGCTTGGCCGGCGGCCGCGGCCTGGGCAAGGGCACCTCGGCAAGCGCGATCTGCGCCGGAGCCGCGATCTTGCCGGAGTCAGCCGCCTTATCGCCGGCATCGCCATCGGCGTCAGGCGGCTCGGGCTTCGCCTCGACCTTGGCGACCTCGGCCGGCTTTGGCGGCGGTGGAGGCGGCGGCGGTTCGAGCACGTCCCACTGGCACATGCGGAAGCCGCTGCGCCGCTGGATCAGATCCATATGGACGTGCTCTTCGTGATAGCCGTCCGAACCTGGACCCAGCACGGTGGTGAAACGCGCGCAGGCCGACATGCGCAGATCGGTGCGGACGTCCTTGGCGAATGTCTTGTCGGTGAGCAGCACGGTTTTCTTGTCCGCAAAGGTGATGCTGCGGATGTCGACCGCATTACCCTTGCCGTGCTCGCTGAGCTTCGCGCCGAATACCCGGTTACGGCCACGGCAGCTGAAGTCGTCGTAGGTCTCGACGCTCGCTAAAGTCAGACCGCTCTTGGCGACGCGCGCCGCGATGTCGTCGTTGACCCAGAGCGTGAGCTGTTCGGCCATCTCACAGCGCAGCACCGGCGCCGGCCTGATGTCGACGGCCCTGCCCTTCTCGACAAGCACGGCCTCGAGCTCGACCATGTCCTCGCCGCCGCAGGCGCCCGGCCCCATCAGCCGCGGGATCGGTCGCAGCTTCGCCGTCTTCTCGAGCCGCTGCCGGCAATCGGACGGCGCCGAGGTTACGCTCGCGGTCTGGAAGTCCGCGCCGGCGGCTTCGCGAAACGACAGCGGCTCACGCCATGGCGCAGCGACCGCCGGTATCGCCGGCTTCCACCGCGGCAAAGGCACGTCGTCAGCCAAGGCGGGCGACACGCCGCTTCCCATTGCGATGCAAAATAATGCCGCCACTCGCCTCATCGTCTGCGATTTCTGCCACGAATGCGGCCTTTGTGCGAGGCACAAACCGAACGCCCTCCCAAAGACGGCGTTTTCACCTGTCATCGTGCACGCTAGTCTATGTCCTGACCGGCGAGGGGCCGGTCCAAAAAGCCGAAAGACGGCCGGCGGCATCACAGCCGCCCAACAACACTGGAGAGGAAATTTCATGCTCGGGCTGATGCAGGGCTGGCCGCTTTTGTGCCAGCGCATTGTCGATCACGCCGCCACGTTCCACGGCGGCCGCAAGGTCATCACCCGTTCGGTCGAGGGGCCGATCGTCGAGACCACTTATGCCGATATCCGCGCCCGCGCGCTGAAAGTGGCGCAGCGGCTGGACAAGGACGGCATCAGGCTCGGCGACCGCGTCGCGACCTTGGCGTGGAACACCTGGCGACACCTCGAATGCTGGTACGGCATCATGGGGATCGGCGCGATCTATCACACCGTGAATCCGCGGCTGTTCCCCGATCAGATCGTATGGATCGTCAACCATGCCGAAGACCGCATGATGTTCGTCGATCTCACTTTCGTACCACTGCTGGAGAAGATTGCCGACAAGCTGCCGACCATCGAGCGGTACGTCGTCCTCACCGACGCCGCGCACATGCCGCAGACGACGCTGAAGAACGCCGTCGCCTATGAGAACTGGATTGGCGAGGTCGATGGCGATTTCGCCTGGAAGGAGTTCGACGAGAACACCGCCGCCGGCATGTGCTACACTTCCGGCACCACCGGCCACCCCAAAGGCGTGCTCTACTCGCACCGCTCCAATGTGCTGCATTCGATGATCGCGGCGATGCCTGACGCCATGGCTGCGTCGAGCCGTGACACCATCCTGCCCGTCGTGCCGATGTTCCATGCCAATTGCTGGGGTCTCGCGCTGACCTCGCCGATGGTCGGCGCCACGCTGGTGATGCCGGGCGCCAAGATGGACGGCGCCTCGATCTACGAATTGCTCAACACCTACAAGGTGACGTTCACCGCCGCGGTGCCGACGGTGTGGCTGATGCTGCTGCAGGACCTGGAAAAGACCGGACAGAAGCTGCCGCACCTCAAGCGCGTCGTGATCGGCGGCTCGGCCTGCCCGCGCGCCATGACCAAGACCTTCCAGGACGTCTACGGCGTCGAAGTGATCCACGCCTGGGGCATGACCGAGATGAGCCCGCTCGGCTCGCTCTGCACCATGAAGCCGGAATACGCGAACCTCACCGGAGACGCCAAGCTCGACATCGAGATGAAACAGGGCCATCCGCCCTTCGGCGTCGAGATGAAGATCACCGACGACAATGACAAGCCGCTGCCGTGGGACGGCAAGGTGTTCGGCCGCCTCAAGGTGCGTGGGCCCGCGGTGGCCAAGAGCTACTACAAGGGCGAAGGCAACGAGGTCTTCGACAGGGACGGCTGGTTCGACACCGGCGACGTCGCCACCATGGACCCTTACGGCTACATGCAGGTCACCGACCGCTCCAAGGATGTGATCAAGTCCGGCGGCGAATGGATCTCGTCGATCGACCTGGAGAACCTCGCCGTCGGCCATCCCAAGGTGGCTGAAGCCGCCGTGATCGGCGTCGCGCATCCCAAATGGGACGAGCGCCCGCTGCTGGTCATCGTGCTCAAGAAGGGCGAGACCGCGACCAAGGACGAGATCCTCGGCTTCATGCAGGGCAAATGCGTCAAGTGGTGGATGCCGGACGACGTGGTGTTCGTCGACGAAATCCCCCACACCGCGACGGGCAAGATCCAGAAGATCACGCTGCGGAAGCAGTTCGCGGATTATCGGCTGCCGACGGGAGAAGCGGCGGAGTGAATTGATCCGTAGCTCGCATGGAGCGAAGCGCAATGCGGGACCGCTGACGCGCGCCCGCCCCCGGGTTTCGCGGAGCCTGTCATCGGGCGGCGCTTGGCGCCGACCCGTTGGCTCATTGGGGCCACACGTCAGAGCCTCGCCAGCGTCGCCTCGTCAAACCGGCCGCCGCAATACTTCGCAATCGCCTCGCTGAACACACCCTCACCCTGCGCCTTCGCAAACAGCGTCATCGACGAGCGGAATTTCATGTCGTCCGGCGCGCCGAAGATGTCTTCGACCGAACGGCCCGATGCGGCAACCAGCCGTGTGCATTCGATGAGGCGCGGGCCGAGCATCGGATGTGCGAGATAGGCCCGCGCCTCATCGAGACCTGAGATCGCGTATTTTCTCGCCATCGTACTTGAACCCAGCCCGGCGATCTGCGGGAAGATGAACCACATCCAGTGGCTAGTCTTCTGTCCTCGCCGCAGTTCCTCGCAGACGTCGGCATAGACCGGCGCCTGCGCCGCGACGAAACGCTGGAGATTGAACACGTCGTTGGCCATATCACCGGGCCCCACTCTGGGTATAAGATTATTTCTAATCGTCGCACGGTGACGGAGAGAATATCAATCATGGCCAAGGCTTCCGACCTGCGCCGCCTTGCGCTGGAGCTCGACGGCACCACCGAGGCGCCGCATTTCGACCGCGCCGCCTTCAAGGCTGCGCGCATCTATGTGACGCTTGCCGCCGACGGCAAGACCGCCAATTTCAAGTTCGCGCCGGACGAACAGGCGCTCAAATGCACGGTCGCGGCCGATGCCTTTGCGCCGGTGCCAAACGCCTTCGGCAAGCAGGGTTGGACTACCGCGACCTTGTCGAGGCTCACGGTTCCCGAACTGAAGTCGGCGCTCGAAGTGGCGCACGCCCATGCGCTGCCCAAGAAGGTCGCGCGAAAACCGCGCGCACCGGGGTGAAGCCAACATCCTCGGGGAACGACTCGGCGCGCCGCTCGTTCACACGGCAAGCCCGCGCCAGGTGACAACCGGCCATAATGGGGATGTTGGACGCAGGTGATTTTGCCGGTTTCTGCCTGCGACATCAACGCATCGGTACGCGTCGACATCTAACCCATTCCCGGCGCGGGCGACCTTTCGCACATCAAGCAGCTCGCTCATTCGCGCCGCAATCCCCGCCGCGACCGCGCCGCTTTATGAATTCACCGGTTCCACCGTGCTTAATCACCAATTCCCCCACTCGTAACGGAACGTGACGGCACCGATGTTCCGCTGACAGCGTTGTTCCAGCACACCTCAGCCGAGCGCATCGCTCGGACAATCCCGGAGACCAGTTGACGACACAAGCTCGCGCGGTTGCGCGCGACGACAGCCTTTTCGCGCCCGCGCGGCGCTACGAGAAACGGAGGGACCGATGACGGATATCAACCTGCCGCCCCTCTGCCCCGTCTGCGGCGGCCAAACACGATTGAAAGAGATGCACCGCGCCACGCGCGGCGACGGCTACAGCTGCTTCTTCCGGTGCGTCGAGTGCTGCACCGATTATCCGCGCAAGCTGAGCGCCGCCGACGCGCAGTCGGCAGGCTATCTGTCTCCACCATCATCCGGCGAGGGTGAGCACGACCCGGCGGCATAAGACGGGCAGGATTTGGGAAATTGCGACACCTCGGCTACAAGGCCGCGACGGCGGCGCCGGCGTCCGGCGCCGCGTTTTTGCAAGGAGCGCCGGAATGCCGATTACCCGCCGGGCCGCCCTGCTTGCCGCACTCGCCGCGAGCGTCGCGCCCTTTCCTGCCACCGCACAGACCGGAAAAACCATGACCACTGCTTCAGGCCTTCAGATCCAGGATATCCAGGTCGGCACCGGCGCAACGCCGAAGCGCGGCCAGACCTGCGTGATGCACTACACCGGCTGGCTCTATGTGAACGGCCAGAAGGGCAAGAAATTTGATTCGTCGGTCGATCGCGGCGAGCCGTTTGAATTTCCGATCGGCACCGGCCGCGTCATCAAGGGCTGGGACGAAGGCGTCGCCACCATGAAGGTCGGCGGCAAGCGCACCCTGATCATTCCGCCAGACCTCGGCTATGGCGCGCGCGGCGCCGGCGGAGTCATCCCGCCGAACGCGACGCTGGTCTTCGACGTCGAACTTCTCGGCGTGAAATAGCGCGACATCCGGTTCCGGAACGCCTCGCCCCCTCCTTCGTTTATAGCGAAGGAGGTAGCGAGATGGGTCTTCAGGAACTTCTGTACGGCGTCGGCACGCTGCTGCTGCTCGGCGCGCTGATCTACGGCGTCATGCGCGCCGGCCGCAGGCGGCAGGCCAGCCGCCGCGAGATTGAGGCCACGCGTCGCAATTTCGACAAGGCGTGATTGACTGACGCAAATTCCGGGATGACCGGCTTTGTCATTGGCCTTGCGTTTCTACGGCAGCAACGCGCCGAGCAAGGCATCCGCCGACGGCTTGCGGCCGGCTCGCGCGCGGTCGTGCACCAGTTCGTGGATGAAACCGAGCTTGCGGACCACCGCCGGCGACAGCACGAAGGGATAGAGATCGCGTGCGCCCATCGAGCGGTTGACGTTGTTCATGGCGAAGACATAAGGCAGCCAGGCATCGACGATCTGCTCGATCGTGACGGAGCGATACGGGTCGAACGTCACCCTGGCGGCAAAGTCTCCGGTGTCATCGACCTTCGGCTTCACCGACATGCCGGAGGCCGCAACCATCTCCAGCGTATCGACGATGTGGATGTAATGCGCCCAGGTCTCGGCGAAGTCCTCCCAGGGATGGGCGCTGGCATAGTGCGAGACGAAGTTGTTCTGCCAGTCGGCGGGCGCGCCGTCATTGTAGTGACGCTGCAAGGCTTCGCCGTAGTCTTCGCTGTCGTCGCCGAACATGGCGCGGCAGGCGTCCAATCTGCCGCCGTCGCGCACCAGCACATCCCAATAGTAGTGTCCGATCTCGTGCCGGAAATGGCCCAGCAGCGTTCGGTACGGCTCGCCCATGGCGAGCCGGCGCTTCTCGCGCTCGGCGTCGTTGGCTTCGGCCAGCGCGATGATGATGTTGCCGTTGTCGTGCCCGGTCATCACCCTGCGGCCGCCTTTCGGCACGACATCGGCCAGGAATTCGAATGAAAGCCCGCGTTCCGGATCCTCGACGAAGGTCGTCAGCGGCAGGTTGAGGCGGATCAGCGAATAGAACAGCCGGTGCTTGGCCATCTCCAGCGATCGCCACGCCGCCAGATTTCCAGACACCGACAGATCGGGCACCGTCCTGTTATGACGGCAGGCCAGACAATAGGCATCGGTCGTCTCGTCAGGCACGAACCAGTTGCACACGCCATGCCCGGCATTCACGCAGAGCATCCGGCGCTGCTCCGGGGCGTTGAGTGGCTTCCACTCATTGCCGCCGAGCGGCTCGATCGCCGTCATTTCGGTTTGTGCCGGGTGATAGGCGAGCCGGTGCCCGCAGACCTCGCAGGAGACGTTCTCGAAATAGACGATGTTGCCGCAGGCCTGGCACTTGAAAAGTTTCATGACGGATTCGATGGGTGCGGCGTGGGGAAAGCCCACGGCAACGCCATCGCAGCAGCCGGGTTCCTACTCGGCTGCGGCCGGACTGCCGATTCTACTCGGCGGCCTGCAGCTGCTTGGGCAGGCGGTTTTGCGCCGCGACCAGCCGTTGCATCAGCCTGAGATCGCGATCGCTGAGCTTGAGAGCGCAGTCAGCCCAGATCCGCACGATGTCGTCGAGCTCGTCGAGCGGCATCGGATTGACGCGGCGGCCGACCTCATAGACGGCGCGAATGCCGGCGTGACGGCTCTGACTGCGCGCAATGTAGTCCTTCGCCGCTTCGATGCCCTGCCCCGGCTCCACCACCAAGTGAACCAGACCAGCCTCTTTCATCTCATCGGCGGTATAAGTGCGACCGCTGAGCATCATTTCTTCGGCGAAGGCGGCATTGGTTCGCCGCGCGACGATGCTGTAGGCGCCCATGCCGGGAAACAGGCCGAACAACGTTTCGGGGAAGCCGAATTTCGCCGTTCGTTCGGCGATGACGAAATTGAACGACAGCAGCGATTCCAGGCCGCCGCCAAGGGCGTCGCCCTGTGCCAGACCAATGGTGACTATTGGCAGGTCGAGCGCGGTATGAAACCGGTGCAGCACGCGGACGCACGATTTGCCGTAGTCAATCAGCGCCTGACGATCCTGGTTGCGAATGCAGGTCGCGAACAGGTCAAGGTCGCCGCCCAGACTGAAGACGCCGGGCGAACGCGAACCGGCGACCAGGTAGCGCAATTCGCTGGAATCCCCCCCGAACCGCGCCACGATACCATTCTGCATGGCGTGAATGTCGTCGAGCAGGGCCAGGCTGTAGCTTGGCCGCCCCTTTGAACGCATGAAGCTCCACAACGCGCCGTTCTTCTCGTCGAATGAGACCTCAAGGTGCTCGAGGCAGAACAGCCTGGCGGCATCAGCCGCCCTCTGCAATTCGAACGCACGGCCATCGAGACGGGCGACGCTGTCCGCCTGCATCGCCGGCGGCAGCGCAAAAGGTACAAAGCGGCCACTAGCAACGGAGTCGAGCGACGCAAAACTCGTCATTTGACCACCACGCTTACAACGCCACGAACACGACGGGCCGCTCGTACCAGCCCGTTAAGGATTATTTTACCTTAACACTTTCTTAAGATTGCGCCAGCGCATTCATGTACCCTGACGAGTGGAGATGCGGATTTTCCCGCGCATCGGGTGTCCCAATGCGAGAAATACTGCAGGTTATTGTGAATTAACCACGACAATGAAATTGTGCTGGCGCGCATTCAGCCGTTGCCTGCGGAGCCTCCAGAGCCGGCAAATCATCACAAAATCATCTGCCGGCGGGCCCCGCGGTTCCGGAGCCGGTTGTGCCGAGCTTGATACAACCGGTTCCGCAAGTTGAGCGGGCAAGTCCGGGAAGGCGCCCCACGGATTGGCTGAACCAGACGAAAAACCGCTCGGCGGCTGCAATCACCCTGTGGCAAGCGTCGCCCAGTCGCCGAATCGGAGCAAATTGATCATTATTTGATCCAACAGCCTTGACGTTTCTTAAGCACGTCCCACGGCAGTTGGCTGCGTTTGCTTGGTGTTGATTTTCAACAGCTAGCCTTTCCACACCCGAGGAAGCCGCGCCGAGTAGCATGCTTATCAAGCAGTTGATGCAAATCCGCCGCGTCGATGCCGAGCTGCCGAACGAAGTTCGCGCCGCCTTGGTGGAGTCTTTGTTCGCACCGATCGCGTCACTCGCGATCGGCGCGATCAACTGCTCGATCATCGGCATGCTAGTCGCGTGGAACCTGAACAATCAGCAGATCATGCTGACGTCGGTCGCCATTCTGGCAGTCGGCGCGATCAGGGTGGTGTCGGCGCTGTTCTACCGGCGCGCCAAGAACATGACCCTCGGTCATGTCCGGTTCTGGGAAACCGCCTATGAATACGGCGCCTGGGCCTTCTCCGGCCTGCTCGGCCTGCTCTGCTGGCTGACTTTGACTCAGACCGACAATTCCGCCCTGCAAATGGCGGTGGTTACAACCGCAACCGGTTATGCCGCGGCCATCGCCGGCCGCAATGCCGGCCGGCCCTTCATCGCCGGCGGCCAGTTCACCCTGGTCATGCTGCCGATTGTGATCGGGCTGCTGATCTACCCCGACTGGATCCACAAGGTGCTCGGCTTCGTCGGCCTGCTGTTCATCTACGGCATGATGGACATCACGCTCGGCATCCGCGACGTCATCTTCCAGGCGCTGATCATGACGCGCAAGGAAGCGGCGCTGGCCGCCCGCTTCGAGGAGCAGGCCAACCGCTTCGACGCCGCGCTCAACAACATGTCGCACGGCCTGTGCATGCTCGATGCCCACGACCGCCTGCAGGTCTGGAACGAGCGGTTCCTCGAACTCCTCCACCTGCAGCATGCCTCGGTCCGGGTCGGCATGCGCATTTCCCAGATCGTCCGGCACAGCCTGCGCGCCCGCAATCACACCTCCGGCAGCGTCAAGCTCGTGGTCCATGACCTGCTCAAAGGTCTGCGCCAGGACAATTTCGACCAGTTCCAGGTCTCGCTCGACGGCTCGCGGACGCTCGCCATCTCGCGCCGCATGATGCCGGCCGGCGGCTCGGTCGTGATTTTCGAGGATGTCACCGAGCGCAACAATGCGCAGGAGAAGATCGCGCGGCTTGCCCGCTTCGATGAATTGACGGGCCTCGCGAACCGCACCCAGTTCCGCGAACGCATCGCCGACATGCTGGCCGCGGTGAAGGATCGCGTCAATCATCTGGCCATCCATCTCATCGACCTCGACCGCTTCAAGACGGTCAACGACACGCTCGGCCATCCGATCGGCGACTTGCTGCTCAAGGAAGTGGCGGCGCGACTTACCGCGCTCGTCCGCCCCGGTGACATGATCACGCGCTTCGGCGGCGACGAATTCGTCATCCTGCAGGCCAACACCTCGCGCCAGCAGGCGGCCCATGCGCTCGCCTCGCGCGTCGCCAAGGCGTTGAAGGAACCGTTCCATATCGCCGGCCATCGCATCGACGTCGGCGCCTCGATCGGCATCGCCATGGCGCCGCATGATGGCGTCGATGCCGACGAACTGATCAAGAAAGCCGACATGGCGCTCTATGCCGCCAAGAGCACCGGCGGCGGCGGCCACCGCTTCTTCGCCATCGAGATGGAAGACGCCGCTCAGGAACGCCGTTCGCTCGAACTCGACCTGCGCGAAGCGCTGTCGCGCGAACAGTTTACGCTGAATTATCAACCGCTCGTCGATCTACACACCGGGCGCGTAACGACCTGTGAAGCGCTGCTGCGCTGGACGCACCCGACGCGCGGCAACATACCGCCGTCGATCTTCATTCCGGTGGCCGAGGAAACCGGCCTGATCATCGCGCTGGGCGAATGGGTGCTGAACCGTGCCTGCGCCGACGCGGCGGACTGGCCGCGCAATGTGCGCGTCGCAGTGAACCTGTCGCCAGTGCAATTCCGCGACGAAAGCCTCGGCTTGCAGGTCGTTGCGGCGCTGGCCAAGTCCGGACTGTCGGCGCAGCGTCTCGAACTCGAAGTGACCGAACGCCTGCTGCTGGAGGACAATGACAGCACGCTCGATACCATGCAGCGGCTGCAGGAGCTCGGCGTCAGTCTGTCGCTGGACGACTTCGGCACCGGCTATTCGTCGCTCAACTACCTGCGCAAGTTCCCGTTCCAGAAGATCAAGATCGACCGCTCCTTTATCACCGACCTCGGCGACGGCCGCGATGCGCGCGCCATTATCGGCGCGGTCGCAAGCCTCGGCGCCGGTCTCGACAAGACCGTCGTCGCCGAAGGCATCGAGACCGAGGAGCAGATGAACCTGGTGCGCTCGCAGGGCTGCCAGGAAGGTCAGGGCTATCTGTTCGGCAAGCCGATGCCGGCGGCCGAGATCCAGTCTCGGCTGGACAAGCCGATCATCGCCATCCGCCGGGTGGCCTGACCGCCCGAACCAGGTGGTTCAAGGCGACATTGCGCGGCAGCCGCGTTGGCTTTATCCCTTCGACACATCATTGCACGAAGGCCGCGTCCAGGCGCGAGCCGGACGGGAAGCTGCCGTGGCGCGCCGCCTTTATATCGATGAAAACCTGTCGCCCTGGGCCGTCTGGTCGTCGAGACTGGCCCTGTTCGCTCTGGCCGTCGGCGCGCTGTCGGCGCTCATCCTGACGACCGGGGCGTTCGAGTTCGGCCCGGCTTTGGCGACCTTCGGGGCGGCGCTCGCCTTCGCCGCCGTGGCGATCCTGTTTGCCCTGATCGCCTTCGTCGCGATCTGGCGCAATGGCGGGTCGGGACTTGGCCGGGCGATCCGGGGACTGCTGCTGAGTCTGGTACTGCTGCTGTACCCCGCCTATCTGGCGCAGCGCGCTTTCACCCTGCCGGCCATCAACGACATATCGACCGACACCGCCAACCCGCCGCGCTTTGTCGCCCTGGCACCGCAGCGGCCGCCGACCCATGTCGCCTATCCCGGCGGCCAGACGGCTCAGCTCCAGCATGCCGCCTATGGCGACATCACCCCGCTGCAGGTCGATCTGCCACCGCGCAACACCTATGAGGTGGTGCTGGCCGTCATCGACAAGCACAAATGGCCGATCGCTGCCGCCCAGCCGCCGGCCGCCACACGCCGCGAGGGGACCATCGAAGCCACGGCCCGGTCGCTGGTGATGGGCTTCCGCGAGGATGTCGTCATCCGCATCGCGCCAGCTGGCACCGGGGCGCGCATCGATCTGCGCTCAGCCTCGCGCATCTCGGTTCCGGATCTCGGCACCAACGCCGCACGGCTGCGTGCGCTGCTCGAGGAAATCGACGACGCGGTAAGCAAGGCGCCGGAGCCGCGGCCCGAGCCGAAGCCGGCAGAGAGGCCGGCGCCACGGCGGACGCCGAGGCGCTAGAGCCATCGACTACGCTCTAGCCGGGCAAGCGGAAAACGCCGTCGATCGCCGGGACCCCGTCGGTTTCGACAACGCCGCGCGCCACCAGATCTTCCATATGGGCGAGCACCGACAGGCCGGCCGCGCCGGTGAGCCTCGGATCGAGGCCGATATAGATCGCGCGCACGATGGTCGGAATATCGGTCTCGCCCTTGCCGAGCCGGTAGAGGATCGAGTCCTCGCGGGCCTTGCGGTGCAGGATCAGGTAGTTCACGAAGCGCGTCGCTTCGGGCACGGCCGGGCCATGACCGGGAAAGTAGAGCTGCTCGGGACGGGCGGCGAGCTTGCGCAGCGACGCCATGTAATCGCTCATGGCGCCATCCGGCGGTGCGACGATCGACGTCGCCCAGGCCATGACATGATCACCGGCGAACAGCGCCTTCTCGCCCTTGAGCGCGAAGGCCATGTGGTTGGCGGTGTGACCGGGCGTCGTCACCGCTTCGACCGCCCAGCCATCGCCTTCGACGACTTCGCCGTCCTTGAGATACACATCCGGGACGAAGTCGCGATCGCCCGATGAATCGAGCGGGTTGAGTTCGCCGATATGCAGCGGCCGCGCCGCCCGATGGACGCCTTCGGCATAGACCGTGGCGCCGGTTGCATGCTTGATCGCCGGCACCGCCGGCGAGTGATCGCGGTGGGTATGGGTGACGAAAATATGCGTCACGGTCTCGTTGCGTACGGCGTCGAGCAACGCGCCGATGTGGGCCGGATCGTCCGGGCCGGGATCGACGATGGCAACCTTGCCGCGCCCGATGATGTAGCTGACCGTGCCCTTGAACGTGAACGGCCCGGGATTGTCGCACATCATCCGGCGTATGCCGGGCGCAACCTCGTCGATGGTGTCGGGAGCAAGATCAAGCGTCTTGTTGAAGGGAATGTCGTCAGCCAAAGCGCACCTGTCCGGGATACGGCTCGATGCCTAGCGAAACAGAATGGCCGGCACAAGGCCGGCCATTGAGCAGCAAGAAAGCGCGCAATCATCCTAATGAATTTCCGGCTCCGGCACCTCACCCGGGCGGCTGAGGAAATCGAAATCGCAGCCGTCGTCCGCCTGGCCGATATGATCGGAGAACAAGGCACCATAACCGCGCGGATAACGCGGCGCCGGCTTCTGCCACGCCGCCTTGCGGCGCGCGAGCTCCTCGTCCGACACATGCAGGTGAATCTTGCGCGCCGGGATGTCGATCTCGATCTCGTCGCCGGTCTGCACGAAAGCGAGCGGACCGCCGACGAAGCTTTCCGGCGCGACGTGCAGGATGCACGCGCCGTATGACGTGCCGCTCATGCGCGCGTCCGAGATGCGCACCATGGCGCGCACGCCCTGCTTCACCAGCTTCTTCGGGATCGGCAACATGCCCCATTGGGGCATGCCGGGGCCGCCCTGCGGGCCGGAGTTCTTCAGGACGAGGATGTGGTCGGCGGTGACGTCGAGATCGTCGCGCTCCACCTCGCGGGCCATGTGGTTGTAGTCTTCGAAGGCGATGACCTTGCCGCGATGCTTGTGCAGCCGCTTCTCGGCGGCCGACGGCTTCATGACGCAGCCGCGCGGCGCAAGATTGCCGGTGAGCACCGCGGTGGCGCCGTCGCGCGACACCGGATCGTTCAGCGACTTGATGACGTCCGGCTTGTAGACTTCGGCGCCGTCGATGTTGTCGCCGACGGATTTGCCGGTGACGGTCATGGCGGACAGATCGAGCACGCTGCGCAACTGGCTCATCAGCGCGCGCAGGCCGCCGGCGTAAAAGAAGTCTTCCATCAGATAAGCGCCGGACGGCCGCACATTGGCGATCACCGGCACCTCGCGCGACAGTTCGTCGAAGCGGTTCATCTCGAGCGGA
>JAEZEY010000162.1 GCA_023432845.1 Pseudomonadota bacterium | reverse complement strand
ATCTTTGCAGCATCCTTAAGGCCCAACGAAACTCTTTCGTCCATTCTCGAAGCTCATCAGCGGCTGGGCGATTTCGGCGACGGCCATGACCTCGCTCTGGCAATCGAGCACGACGAGTTCGGCCGGGTGGCCGACCTCGATTCCGTAACCGGCGAGGTTCATCAGCCGCGCCGGTGACGCCGGTCAAGCTGGCCCCACGCGCAATTGGCGAAGCCGAGCATTTCTTAGATGTCCAGGGACCTCCCCCGGCCTCATCCGTCCGCTCCCGGGCCGGGCCCACCCGGGCGCGGGAGGACAACCGGGAGGTCGCGGCTGGCGAGAAGCCGACTGATATTCCACGACAATGGCCAATCATGTAGTTGATGTGACGCTCCGGCCCATGGCAATCAGTCACTGCTGCCACGAAAGGCCGCGGCTATCCGATGCGCTCCGACATCTGGAAGTTTGCCAAGGATTTAGAGAACAGATGCAAGTTTTGGTAATCGGGGCCGGCGTCGTCGGCCTCGCCGTGGCGCGAGCCGCCGCGCTCAAGGGCCACGAAGTGATCGTCGCCGAGGCGGCGAACGCCATTGGCACCGGCGTGTCGTCGCGCAATTCCGAGGTCATCCATGCCGGCATGTATTACCCGACCGGCTCGCTGCGCGCGAAGCACTGCGTCGCCGGCCGGCGCATGCTGTACGCGTTCTGCGCCTCCCACGGCGTACCGCACAATAAATGCGGCAAGCTGATCGTCGCCACCGATGACGACGAGACCCAAAAGGTCGAGCAGATCGCCGCCCAGGGCAAGATCAACGACGTCGAAGGCCTGACCATGCTGACCGCCGCCGAGGCCAAGGCGCTCGAGCCGGCGCTGGCCTGTACCGCGGCGCTGTTGTCACCCGAAACCGGCATTGTCAGCGCGCATGACTACATGCTGGCGCTGCGAGGCGACCTCGAAGACGCCGGCGGCGTCATCGCCTTCAACACACCGGTCACCGGCGCCGTGCGCAGGGACGGCCAATGGCATGTCTCGTTCGGCGGCAGCGAAGCCGCGGAGATGGCGTTCGACGCCGTGATCAACTGCGGCGGCCTGTCGGCACAAAAAATCGCCCGCGCCATGCCGGACTACCCCGCCGACCGCGTGCCCAAGCGTGTGCTCGCCAAGGGCAATTACTTTACCTATGCCGGCAAGCCGGCCTTCACGCGGCTAATCTATCCAACACCGGTAACCGGCGGCCTCGGCGTACATGTCACGCTCGACCTCGCCGGGCGCATGCGCTTCGGCCCCGACGTCGAGTGGATCGAAGAAGAGTACTATCCGGTCAATCCGGCGCGGGCCGATGCCTTCTACGAGCGCATCCGCACCTATTGGCCGGCGCTGAAGGATGGCGCGCTGGCGCCGGATTATTCCGGCATCCGCCCGAAGCTGACCGGACCTGGCGAACCGGCGGCGGATTTCCTCATCGACACCCCGGCCGAACACGGCCTGCCCGGCCTGGTGCAGATGTTCGGCATTGAATCGCCGGGGCTCACAAGTTCGCTATCGCTGGGCGCATTCGTCGCCGGCGCGATCGAGGGCTAGTTCGACCCGTCACGCAGCAGGCGCGCGGCCGACCGGCCTGCGAGCCGCCCGAGCGTCGTCGCGCTGAGCAAGCCATTGCCGGACAGGTAACCCGCCGCCGTCTCGCCCGAGACACCGGCCGCCGCGCCACCGGCGGCGAACAGGTTCGCAAACAACGTGCCGTCCTGACGCCTGGCGCGGGCATTGGCATCGACGACGAGACCGCCCTGCGTGTGAAACAGCGCGCCCGTCACCTTAACCGCATGGAATGGCGGTTTGAGCGCCTGCTTCCCAGAGAACACGCGGCCGAAGCGATCGGTGCCGTTGCGCGCCTTCAACTCTTCGGTCTCATTGTATTCGGCAAGCAGCGCCTCAACCGGCACACGCATGCGCGCCGCAAGCTCCTCCGGCGAGTCGGCCGTCAGCAACGCCCCGCCCTTCTCCGCCGCGCGGAAATCCTCGAACTGCCGCGCGATATCGGCAATGCGGGCATCAAACACATCGAAGGCGATTTCGCCGGGCTGGTGCAACACTTGCGCCGCCTGCTCGGAGTAACCATGCGTCTCGTCGCTGAACCTGCGCCCCAGCGCATTCACCTGGAAACCGCCTTCGGCGATCACGGCCCATGTAATGAGAATATTGTGCGGCGTCGCCACCGAACCGTGGCCTTGATAAGCGGACAGATGCGCCAGTTGCGCACCGAGCGCACGGCCCCACAATACGGCATCGCCCTGATTGCCGGGGTGGCCGAAATACAGCGCCTGCGCCATTTCCGGAATCAGTTCGCGCACCAGCGCCGCGTTGCCGCCATAGCCGTTGCACGCGAGGATCAGTGCCTCGCAGGCGATCGTCTCCCGGACACCATCCGCGCGCGTCAGTTCGATGCCGCGGATGCGGCCCTGTTCATCGGCGAACAGAGTCTCGACGCGGCTCTCGGTCAGGATGGTGACGTCGGCCTGCTCCGCCGCGCTGCGCAGCCGGTCGATCAGTTCGGCGCCGGAGCGCGTCGGCAGGCCGTGCATGCGCATGGCCGAATGGCCCGGATAATTGAAATTGTCGATGACGTCGAACGGCAGACCGTACGCATCCGCCAGCCATTCGACCGTCGGCCCCGCCTCGCGCGCCACCACATCGACGAACGCTGGATCATTCTTACCATGGGCCTTGCGCTGGATATCGTCAGCGAACAGCGCGGTGCTGTCGTCGATGCCCCTGGCGCGCTGGAAACGCGTGCCCGCCGCCGGGATCAAGCCCGCCGATAGCGCGGTCGAGCCGGCCGGCACGGCATCGCGTTCGATCACGATCGGATCGACACTCGCCTCTTTCGCCGCCAGCGCCGCGCACAGCCCCGCCGCACCGGCGCCGATGATGATCAGCGGCACTTCGGCGTCGAACCGTGCAGGCGGTGGCAGGACCTGGCTCATCCGATGCTCTCTAGCACCTCGGCAATAGTGGCGATGTCGGCGACGGGCCTTAAGCCTTCGATCGCGGCGCTGTGCAAAGCCGGCGTCGGCGCGGCACAGCCGTCCTCAAGAACGGTGACTTCAATATCGCGCACATGCGCGTCGCGCACGGTCGAGGCAACGCCGCCATTGGTGACGATGCCGCCGACGATCAGCTTTTCGATGCCGAACTTGCGCAGCAGCCAGTCGAGGCGGCTCATATAGAAGGCCGAGTAAGCCAGCTTCTCGACCGTGAAATCGAGCGGCTGCAACTCATCGACCACCTGCTGCCCCCACGAGCCCGGTAGGAAGTCGCCCTTGCGCAGGAACGGCCGCAGCTTCTTCAGATGCGATGAAATCATCGGTTCGCCGCCACGGCCCGGCACCAAAGTGAACATGGTGCCGCCGACCACGCCGCCCTTGGCGCGCACCGTATCGGCCAGCGGCCTGAGTTTTGTCGGCAAGGCGGCAGCTTCGGCGCTGACTGCGCCGCCGCGCGCATAAGCGCCTCTCGGATGCAGAAAGTCGTTCTGCAGATCGACCAGCAGCAACGCCGTCGTCGCTATGTTCATGCTTTGCGCTCCACGACCAGATTTCCGAGCCCATCGACGCGGCCGGCGAGATCAGGATCGATGTAGATGGTGGCGTCGGGCTGCTCCAGCAC
>JAEZEY010000147.1 GCA_023432845.1 Pseudomonadota bacterium | reverse complement strand
GGCGAGAACACGGCATCGGCGATGCCCTGCGGCGGATCCTGGTTATAGTCCAGGCCGGCGGTGCCGAAAGCGAGGTCGAGATCGGTGACCACGCTGTCGAGGCTGAGATCGCGCGCGATCGCCCAGCCGATATTGTGGGCGACGGTGGAGGCGCCGACGCCGCCCTTGGCGCCGACCACGGCGATGATGCGGCCGACCGGTTTGGCTTCCGGCGAATGGAACAGTCCGCAGACCGAGCGGACGACGTCTAGCGTCGAGACCGGGGCAATCAGATAGTCGCTGACGCCGCGACGAGTGAGCTCGCGATAGAGCGTGACGTCATTGATGCGGCCGACGACGATCACACGGGTGCCAGCGTCGCACACTTCGGCGAGCTGATCGAGGCGCGCAAGGATGGCATCGCCGCGGCCGTCGGCCTCGATAATGATGACGTTTGGCGTCGGCGACATCCGATAGGCTTCGACCGCGGCTGCGGCGCCGCCCATCTGGATCTTCACATGCGCCTTGACCAGACGCCGGTCCTCGCCGGCCGACTGTACGGCGGCAGCGGTTTCCACGGTATCGCAAAAGGCCTGCACAGAGACCCGCGGCGCCGGCGCAATGTGCTCGTCAGACGGCAATGCCGCTGCCGGCTGGCCGTCGTCCTGAATGGTCGATAGGAGGCTGGCGTTCTTGATCATTTTCCGATGTCGCTGATTTTGCCGCTGTCGAAACCGCCGGAGGAGTTCTGGTAGCTGCCGCTCGGGTTCTCACCCTTGCGATACTTGTCGAGAGCGATCGAACGCCGTCCCGCGTAAGCCGGCTGCTCGCCGCGCGGCTGCACCAGGTCGGCGGGGTTGTCGAGCATCGAGGCGAGGTTGCGCTGCGTCGCGCAGCCGAAATTCCAGTACGGCCGGTTCTGGCTGTAGCCTTTCTCCATGCTGGGCCCCATGTCTTCGGGCCACTGACCGCACGGGCCGGCATCCGCGACCATCTTCGAGTATTCGATCTTGATCGAAGCCAGCGACGCCGCCTCCGGGCGATACGTACGAACATAGACCGCTTTGCCCGGCACGCCCGATGCCGCAAAGATCGAATGGATTTCGCGCATGGAATCGGCGGCGGCGCGATCGGTCGGGCCGCCGCGCGGCACCCGCACGACGATGCCGCTGTTGGCCTCCCGCTTCCACCACTGGGCAAAGGCCAGCACGTCGGCGCGCTGCGCCGGCGTCAGGCCGCCGCGATTGCGGCCGAGAAACACGTCGACCTGCCGCGAGCCCTCGCGTACCGTGATCGGGTGACGATCGCGATAGTCGAACGGGTAGTCGTTCTTCGCCGTCTGGGTCTGGTTGCAGGCCCCCAGTACGCTGGCCAGCGCGGCGGCGGCGAACAGACGCAGCGCCGCTTGGCGGCGCCGAGCCGTAATATGTAGCGAACGCGTCATGGCATCGTCTCCGCCGCTCAATCGAGGATGAACCCGTACTTGCTCCTGGGCGCGCCAGCCGGCGCCGCCACGGGCTGGTTCGTATTGCCGTAAATCCGGTTCAGCCGGCCGAGCAGCACGGTCGACGGGTCGCTCGGATCGGCAAATCCGTCGTCCGGCCGCGACAATTGCTTCTGGGCCACCGCGCGCACCACGTAAGGCGTCACGATGACAACCAGTTCTGTCTGGTTGTTGACGTAGTCGCGGCTCTTGAACAGCGCGCCGAGGATCGGCACCTGCATCAGGCCGGGAACGCCGTTGATCTGCTGCTTGGTCTTTTCCTGGATCATGCCGGCCAGCGCCAGCGAACCGCCCGACGGAATCTCGACGGTGGTCTCGGCGCGCCGGGTCGTGATGGACGGCACGGTGAGCGACGATTCCGCGCCCGGTACGGTCAGCGGGATCGAGTTGTCGAGCGACAGGTCCGACACTTCCGTCATCACTTTGAGACTGATACGGCCTTCCGACAGCACCACCGGCGTGAACACCAATCCGACGCCGAACTTCTTGAATTCGATCTGCGGCTGACAGACCGGCGGCGACTTGGTGGTGTCGCAGGACAGGCCGGAGGGAATCGGGAATTCGCCGCCGGCAACGAAACTCGCGGTTTCGCCGGAGATCGCCGTCAGGTTCGGTTCCGCAAGCGTGCGCATTACGCCGGCGCGATCCATCGCGCTCAGCTTTGCTCTCACGCTGTTGCCGGTTCCGGCCAGCCAATTGCTCGGCGTAATTCCGCTCGCCGTGAACGGGTTTTTCGTGTTGAGGTCTACAACGGCGCTGCCGTAGTTGAAGCTGCCGGACAGGTCGATGCCGAGTTGCTTGATGATGTCGCGGCGAACCTCGGCGACGGTGACCTTGAGCATGACCTGGTCGCGGCCGCGCACGGTGATGCCGTTGACGACCTTGGTGCCGTCGCCGACGAGGCGCGAGGCGAGATCGTAGGCTTGCTGCGACTCGGCGGCGCTCGAGGCCGAGCCCGACAGCATGACGCCATCGCCGACGCCCTCGATGCGGATATCGGCCTCGGGCAGCGTCTGCCTGAGCGCGGCGCGCAGGCCGTTGAGATCGCGCGTCACGGCGATGTCGAAGCCGGCGATCTGCTTGCCGGCAGCGTCGAAGAAGAAGATGTTGGTCTGGCCGATCTTGACGCCGATCATGTAGACGCGGCGCGACGTCCGCACCACTGCATTGGCGATGGTCGGGTCGGCGACCAGCACGTCCTTGATATCGGCCGGCAGGTCTATGGCGACCGACTTTCCGATGCCGAGCGGGATGAAGCGCGAGGTCGCCTCGCTCGCCGCCACCTGGATCACCGGCACGCCGATGCCGTCGGCGGCGCGCAGCGGCGCCAGGCCGGTCAGCGCCGCGGTCGCGAGCAGAACGGCCAGAAGGCCGGCGCGGATCGGCTTTTGTCTCGGCATTCCGAGGCCCCCAAGTCCTACATCGGAGCGGTTCATCGCGGCGTGCTCACGGTTGAAACGCCGAAGCGGACGATGTTGATGCCGTTACCGCGCGGCGCCTCGACCGGAGCGTCCGTCTTTTCGGCGTCGGTGATGCTGCGCAATGCCAGCGACAGCGTGCCGCGCTTCTGCGACAGCGTCAGCGTTTCGGTCTGTGCCGGCGTAAGCTCGAGCGTGGCGGTCTTGCCCATGACGACTTTCTGGCCGCTCTTCTCTTCGACATTCTGATCGATGGCGAGCACGCGGATATTGCTGAGCACGACTTCGCTGATGTGCGACTCGACGCCGGTGGCCTTCTCGGCCTCGGCGTCGCGACGCGTGAGAATTACATCGACGCGGTCGTTCGGCAGGATGAAGCCGCCGGCCGATGTTTCCGGCGAGATTTGCGTCGAAACGGCGCGCATGCCCGGCGGCAGGATTGCCGCCATGAAGCCGGAGCCCTTGGCGTCGACCAGCTTGGCCTCGCGGATCGGCTCGCCGGCGACGAAGGGATAGCGCGCAATCTGGCCAGACAGGTCTTCGAGCGCGGCCGGTCGATCGCTCTTGCGGATGAAGTTGCCGGTCGCGGCTTCCTTCGGCCAAGCCTGCCAGGTCATTTCGCCGGCGTTGAGCGTCTGTCCCATGCCGATGGCGTTTTTGGCGACGAGAACGTCGACGGTTTCCGGCTTGGCGGCGACCGGCGCCGGTGTCTCCGGCGCCTTTTCGCTGCGGCCGGCCAGCATGGCAGCGACGCCGCCCGCGGCGATAGCGACCGTCAAGACAACAAGGCGCGCGGCTTTCATACGCTGACTCTCACCGATACCGACGACAAAAACGCCGTCAAAACCCACATGGCGGCCGAAGCGGTCGCCTGCATGGATTTGACCAGCTAAAGGTCAAGGCATGGTTAAGGAGAGGTGAGTAAGTCGAGTTAATAAACAGTTGCCGGCGAGTTGCGGCGGCCACAATCGTTCGCCTGCACCGTAGCGGTGCGTGCGGCGGTTCGTAACGGCAACGAAGCTGTCAGTTGAAGCCGCCGGGCATCCAGCCGGTCTTCGGGTAGATAATCAGCGCGGCCGCGGCCAGCGCGATGCCATAGGGCACGCCGCCGCCGGTTTCATGCAGACGCGTGATCCAGGGCTGGCGCGCCAGCGCCGCTGGCAGCGGCAGATTGCGGAACTGGAGGAGCGCGATCGTCAGCACGCCGCCGAAGAGCGACGCATAGATCATGTAGTCGAGCAGATAGTCGAAACCAAACCAGAGCGCCGTGGCGGCCGCCAGCTTGGCATCGCCGCCGCCGATCCAGCCTTGTGCAAAGAAGCCAAAGGCCACGACCAGAACCATAGCGGCGGCGGCGAGGTGCAGGCCGATTTCCGCCAGGCTCATGCCGGTAGCGATAGCGAGCAGCACGAATCCCGCGGCCAGTAGCAGCGACAGCCGGTTCGAAATGGTCATGGTGAAAAGATCGCTCGAGGCGGCAAAGGCCATCAGAGCGGGAAACATGAGCAATCTGATCGCATCTGTCAGCATGATGCTTTTTCCAGTGCTTTGTCGTCGGCATGGAGACTGCGCTCGACAAGCTTACGGATCGGTTAGCGCCGCTCTCCAGCTTAGATTAGAGCGTTCGTCTTGCTGCGGCCAAAATGCAAAAGGCTTCGACCATGGGCCGAAGCCTTTGCAGAGCTGCGGGCTAGCTCAACTACTTCATTTTGTCGGTGACGTCCTTGAAGGTGGTGTTGAGCTTGGTGCCGAGGCCGTTGACGACCGCGATGATCGCGACCGAAATGCCGGCAGCGATGAGGCCGTACTCGATGGCGGTGGCGCCCGAGTCGTCCTTCATGAAACGCGCGAACAGGTTCTTCATCGAAAGCTCCATAAGAGATCCACGTGGCTGTCTGAGCTGATCGGGTCGCCGGTTGGCCTCCGGCTGCTCCGACCGTGATGTGACATTACGCGGCAGGTCTTGCGGCCGTCTTAATGTGATTGAGTAAACATTGCGGTATCTGACGTATTCGTGGCGTAGTTAATGAGATGTAACTTAATGAATATTATAGTTAACCAGTTCTGAAAGTGATATATTCCATAGAAGAATAAAATTGACGTGACGTGTCTACGCTCTTGTAGGCGACATCTTCTATCAAGATTGTAAGTAAGACAAGGAAGACGCTATTTTATACGTCAATCAGACATTGAAGGCGGTTTGGCTAATGGGCGCATGATTACCGCCCCGGCCGT
>JAEZEY010000094.1 GCA_023432845.1 Pseudomonadota bacterium | reverse complement strand
GCCAACGGGCGGCGCGTCGCGCCGTCCCGTTGTCTCATCCGGGCTACGACGGCATTACTCGACGTCGATCGTGGCAAACTCCGCTGGCGACGTGATCTCGATCAGTTCGAGATCATCCGAGCACGCGATGGTGACATGCGGCATGCCGGAGGGTTGGTGCACACAGTCGCCGGCCTTCACCGTGATGGTCTGGCCTTCGCACTCGAACTTGAACCATCCCTTCAGCATGTAGAACATTTGGAATTCGAGTTCGTGCTTGTGCCGCTTGAAGCCGCCTTCGCGTGCTTCCTTGGCGCGGATCACGTGGGCGCCGAAGCGTCCGCCGGTGGCTTCGGCAATGCCCAGGTTGCGGTATTCGAAATGCGACCACAGGCCCTGCGGCGCGAACTGGGCGTCCTTGGCGTAAGACACGAAGAACTTGGATGGTTGAGCAGACATCGGCACCTCGTCGATTTGATTGATGACATTTAGCCAGAGGCGCACGGCCCGCGAAGCGGCGACACGGCACAGTGCTTGTGACCAAAATTCCCGCCGTGCCCGATCCGGACGTCGTCCGGGGAACCGCGCGCCCGGATTTGGCTCCTGACTGACCTTGCTTGTGCCGGCCGCGGCCCAAGGCTAGGGTGCCGCTGACAATCCGGCAAACTCGAAGACAGTCAACAAAATCAATGCATTACATCTCAACCCGGGGCGCTTCCGCCCGGCTCGATTTCGTCGAGGCGATGCTCGCCGGGCTGGCGCGGGACGGCGGGCTTTATGTCCCGTACTCGTGGCCGCGGCTGTCGCCGTCGACCATTGCCGGCTTTGCCGGGCGGCCTTATGCCGAGGTCGCGGTCGAGGTGATCAAGCCCTTCGTCGGTAACGCCATCGCCGAGGCCGATCTCGCCCGCATCGCCCACGAAGCTTACGGCACGTTTCGCCATCCGGCGGTCGCGCCGGTTGTCCAGCTCGACGCCAACCTGTTCGTGCTCGAGCTCTTCCACGGCCCGACGCTCGCCTTCAAGGATCTCGCCATGCAGTTCGTGGCGCGGCTCATGGACCACGTGCTGACGCAGCGCGGCGAGCGCACCACGATCGTGGTCGCGACATCGGGTGACACCGGCGGTGCCGCGGTCGAGGCCTTCCGCGGCCGCGCCCAGGTCGATGTCGTCGCCCTCTATCCGCACGGCCGTATCTCCGACGTGCAGCGCTGGATGATGACGACGCCGACGGACGAGAACGTCCATTGCATCGCCGTGGAAGGCACCTTCGACGATTGCCAGGCGCTGGTGAAGGCGATGTTCAACCATCACGCCTTCCGCGATCGCGTGCGGCTGTCCGGTGTCAATTCGATCAACTGGGCGCGCCTGGTGTCGCAGGCGGTTTATTATTTCACCTCCGCCGTGGCGCTCGGCGCGCCGCATCGCAAGATCGCCTTCACGGTGCCGACCGGCAATTTCGGTGACGTCTATGCCGGCTATGTCGCCAGCAAGATGGGCTTGCCGGTCGATCGGCTGGTCGTCGCCACCAACGTCAACGACATCCTGGCGCGCACCTTCGCCACCGGCGATTACGAGACGCGTCAGGTGGTCGCGACCTCGTCGCCGTCGATGGATATCCAGGTGTCTTCGAACTTCGAGCGGTTGCTGTATGAGACCTGCGGCCGCGATGCCGCCAAGGTCAACGCGCTGATGGGCTCGCTGGCGCAGTCCGGCCGCTTCTCGGTGCCGGGTGAGGCGCTGAAAGAAATGCGTGCGCTATTCTCGGCTGACCGGGCCGACGAGCAGGAGGTCGACGCCGAGATCCGCGCCTGGATGAAGGAAGCGTCCTATTGCGCCGATCCGCACACGGCGGTGGCGTTGGCGGTGGCCGAGAAAGAGACGCGCGATCCCAAGGTTCCCATGGTTGTCCTGTCCACCGCGCATCCGGCCAAGTTCCCGGACGCGGTCAAGGCGGCTTGCGGTGTCGACCCCGGGCTCCCAGATTGGCTGTCTGACCTGCCCAAAAAGGCCGAGCGCTTTACCGTGCTGCCGGCCGATCAGGCGAAAATCGAGGAATTCGTCACCGGCGCCTCGCGCGCCGCGCGTGAAGGAGCTGCGGTATGACCGTCGAAGTCACCAAATTGCCGTCCGGCCTGGCTGTCGTGACCGACCGCATGCCGCATTTGGAATCCGCATCGCTCGGTGTGTGGGTCGGCGCCGGCAGCCGTGACGAGGCCGCCGACGAGCACGGCATTTCGCACCTTCTCGAGCACATGGCCTTCAAGGGCACCAAGCGTCGCACGGCGCGCCAGATCGCCGAAACCATCGAAGCGGTCGGCGGCGATCTCAACGCCGCGACCTCAGTCGAAAACACCGGCTACTTCGCCCGCGTACTCAAGGCCGACGTGCCGCTGGCGCTCGATGTGCTGTCGGACATTCTGTCGGAGCCGACCTTCGACCCGGAAGAGCTGCGCCGCGAGCAGAACGTCATCACGCAGGAAATCGGCGCGACCGAAGATGCGCCGGACGATCTGGTGTTCGACCGCCTGCAGGAAACCGCGTTTCCGGACCAGCCGATCGGCCGCTCGATCCTTGGCACGCCGGAGACGGTGCGCGGCTTCAGCGCCAAGAGTCTGCGTGCCTATCTCAGCCGCAATTACCGAGCGCCCAACATGCTGGTCGCGGCGGCGGGCGCCGTCGATCATCAGCAGATCGTCGATGATGTCGTGAAACGCTTCGAGAGCTTTGCCGGTCCGGATGCGCCGGAACATCAGGCCGCGCGTTTCGGCGGCGGTACCAGGGTCGAGTCGCGCGACCTTGAGCAGGTTCACATCGCGCTGGCGCTCGAAGGCGTTCAGGTCAAGGATCCGCAGCTTTATAGCCTGCAGGTCTTCACGAGCGTGCTCGGCGGCGGCATGTCCTCGCGCCTGTTCCAGGAGGTGCGCGAGATCCGCGGCCTCTGCTACACGATCCAGGCCTTCCACATGCCCTATTCGGACACGGGGCTGTTTGGGCTTTACGCCGGAACCGACGAAGCAGACGCGCCGGAATTGATGCGTGTCGTGATCGACCAGATCGAGAACGCGACCCATACCCTCAACGAGGCCGAGGTCGCCCGCGCCAAGGCACAGATGAAGGCCGGCCTCTTGATGACGCTGGAAAGCTCGGAGGCCCGTCTCGGCCAGCTTGCTCGTCAGATGCTCGCTTATGGCCGCCCGGTGCCGCTGGATGAGATCGTCGCAAAGGTCGAGGCCGTCACCGTGGACAGCGCCCGCGCCGCCGGTCGGGCCCTGATCGGCCGCGGCCGGCCGGCAATTGCCGCCTTGGGCCCCGGCAACGGGCTTGAAAGCACCGCCGCGATTGCCGAAAGTCTGGTTCGCCCGGCGGCCTGAACCGTTCAGGCCGGCCGGATGCGGACCTAAGGCGAATGGCTTTTTTCCGTTCCGTCGGTTTTGCTGACACGGCGCCGGCCATCACCGGCGAGGGCGTCTATCTGCGGGCGCCGCACCTCGGCGATTTCGCCGCCTGGGCGGCCCTGCGTGAGCAGAGTCGCGAATTCCTCACGCCGTGGGAGCCGATCTGGCCGTCGGACGACCTGACCCGCGGTTCCTTCCGCCGCCGGTTGCGCCGCTATCAGGACGATCAGCGCAACGATCTGGCCTACGCCTTCCTGGTGTTCCGCAGTGGCGACAACGCCCTGGTCGGCGGCCTGACTTTGGCCAATATCCGCCGCGGCGTCGCTCAGGCCGGCAGTCTCGGTTACTGGATCGGCGTGCCGTTTGCCCATCGCGGCTACATGAGCGCCGCCGTGCGTGCCCTCGTCGTCTACGCCTTCGGCGCCCTGCGCCTGCACCGGGTCGAGGCCGCCTGCATCCCGACCAACCAGCCGTCGATCGGCCTTCTCGAGAAGTGCGGGTTCACCCGCGAGGGCTATGCTCGGCGCTATCTCTGCATCAACGGGGTCTGGCACGACCACTTGCTCTATGCCCGGCTGGCCGACGACCCGTGAGGCCGTGTGGCGTCAATGGCTGTTTTGCAGCCTTGGGCTTGCCACGCTTGATTTGCTATAGAGCACAGGGCGTTAGCCCATCATTTTTCCTGAACAAGACGCGAGCACAATAATGGCCGGGGACATGAACGAACGACGGCAGGGGACGACGCGGCGGCTTGCCGCGCTGCCGGCCGCGGCAGCACTGACGCTGCTGCTCGGGGGCTGCGGCGCCAGCCTGTCGTCACTCAACATTTTCGATTCCAACAAGGCGACCACCGAAGCCGCCCTCCACGGCGCCCCGGCCGGTGCCGCCGCCGCCAACACCGAATACGAATGTCCGCCGGTGCAGGTGCGCACCGGCGCCGCGGTGCTGTCGATCGGCAGCGATACCAGGGCGACCGCCGACGGTGAACCGGCCGCGCTCAATCTGCGCTATCAGGGCTCGATCATCCGTTTCGCTCGTGAATGCCACGTCGCCGCCGGCGTCATGACCATGAAGGTCGGAGTCGAAGGCCGCGTCATCACCGGCCCGGCCGGCGGCCCCGGCAAGGTCGATGTGCCGTTGCGGATGGCGGTCGTCCAGGAAGGCGTGACGCCAAAGCCGATCGTGTCGAAATTCACGATGATTCCGGTCGAGATCACCTCGGCGGTGGACCGAGTCACTTTCACTCACATCGAGGAAGGTTTGAGTTTTCCGGTGCCGACGCCGCCCGCTTTGCTCGACGCCTATGTGGTCTATATCGGTTTCGATACGCTGGCAGCGCAGCAGAAGAAGCCGGCTCCGCGCAAGCGGCGGTAGACAAGAGCCCCGTAGCTCACCAGCCTCGCAGGTCGATGACCGTGCTCTTGAGCGCGCGCATGTCGGAGATGACGGCGCGGGCTCCGGCCTCGCGGAGCTGCTGCTCGAGCCGTAATCCGGCATGGCCGCCGCCGACGAAGCCGATCACGGTCATGCCGGCCATGACGGCGGCGGTGACTCCGGCGGGCGAATCCTCGACGACCAGGCAGTCGCCGGCATTGACGCGCATCCGGCCTGCGACGTGCAGGAACAGGTCCGGCGCCGGCTTGCCATGCGGCACTTCGCTCGCCGAAAACAGGTTCGGCTCGAAAAAGCGCAGCAGATCGGTGGTTTCGAGGCTGGCGCGAATGCGCTCGAGGGGCGACGACGAGGCGACGCATTTCGGTCCGCGCAGCCAGGACAGTGCGTGCGTGACGTGCGCCGCGGCGCGCAGATCGGTACGGAATTTCTGCAGGGTCGCCGCAGTGACGGCGTCGGCGAAGCCTGCCGGCAGCTTCCGGCCCGCGGCGATCTCGACTTCGGCGAACATGTCGGATTGCCGGCGGCCGGCAAAATAGCGCGCGACAAGGTCAGGCGTCAGCGCGAAGCCGGCGCGCATGAACTCCTGTGATACGACGGCCGTGGCGAGTGGCTCGCTGTCCACAAGAACGCCGTTGCAATCGAAGATGACCACGGGTCCCCCGAAACGTGGCCGGACTCTCCGGCGAAGCTCGAATTGTGCTGATGCTGACGCTTACAAAAAGCGGCCGCAGAAAAAGGCCGCGACGCGGGACGCCACAAACGAATCGCTTTGGGGAAGCTTAATCCCGCCGAATCGGTATGCAAGGACGCGAAACCGGCCGGAATGCAACGGGACCGGGTTGCGCTACCGGGGGATAAGTCGCGCTGGTCTGTGGGGCCAAAAGAAAACGGCGCCCGAGAAGGGGCACCGTTCTCAATTCTTGAAGAAAAGACCTTTAGTTGAGCTTTTTGCGCACGTCCTCGATGCCCTTGGCGATAAGTTCGCCCGCCAGGGCACCCTTGGCCTCGGCCGAGAGGATTTTTTCGGCGGCAGCAACGGCAGCTTCGGCCGCAGCGGCACGAACATCCGCCGCAGCCTGAGCTTCGGCCTGGGCGATCTTGGCCTCGGCCATCTTGGTGCGGCGGGCGACAAACTCCTCGATCTTGGCCTTGGCCTCGGCCGCCATGCGCGCGGCGTCGTCCTTGGCGCCAGCAATGATGCTTTCGGCTTCGGCTTCGGCGGCAGCCCGCTTGCGCTGATATTCGGCGAGCAGGGCGGCCGCGTCTTCCTTGAGCTTACGGGCGTCGTCGAGCTCCGCCTTGATGCGGGCGGCACGGTCGTCGAGCGCCTTGGCGATCAATTTCGGCACGCCGACGTAGGCGAGCACGCCGAGGAAGATTACGAAGGCGACGGCAACCCAGGTCTCGGCTTCAGCGAGAAGATGCATGGCGCCGTCCTTTTAGCTCTTGAGCGCGCTGTCGACAGCCGACGCGACCGCGGCGTCGGCCGGGGCCTTGCCGATCAGGCGCTCGACGATGGACTTAGCGGTGTCGGCGGCAATGCCGCGAACCTCAGTCATCGCCTTCTGCTTGGTGCTGGCGATGGTCTTTTCGGCTTCGGCCAGCTTGGCGTTGAGCTGCTCTTCAAGCGCCTTGCGGGAGGTTTCCGCTTCCGCCGCCTGCTTGTCGCGGGTTTCCGCCGCGATCACCTGCGCGCGAGCACGGGCTTCCGCCAGCGCCTTCTCGTAGGCGGCGACCGCCGCTTCCGATTCCGCCTTCAGCCTGCCCGCCTCGGCGATATCGCCGGAGATGCGGTTCTGCCGGTCGTCGATGATGCCGCCAAGACGCGGCAGCGCCACCTTCGCCATCAACGCATAGAGGATGGCGAAGGTCAGGACGAGCCACACCAACTGCGAAGGAAACGTCGTCGGATCGAAGGGCGGAAACGCGCCCTTTCCATGCTCGGACGGCACTTCGGTGTGTGTCGAGGTTGCCATGACGGTCCCTTAAACGGCCGGCTTTACGCCGCTTAGACGGCGAACAGCAGGATGAGGGCGACCAGCAGCGAGAAGATGCCGAGCGCTTCGGTCACGGCGAAGCCGAAAATCAGGTTGCCGAACTGGCTCTGCGCGGCCGACGGGTTACGCAGCGCGCCCTGGAGGAAGCTGCCGAAGATGTTGCCGAGGCCGAGACCGGCACCCGCCATGCCGATGCAAGCGATGCCGGCACCGATGTACTTTGCTGCGACTGGATCCATAGGAAGACTCCCTTTCGAGGTATGCGGGCCCTTAGTGGCCCGGGTGAATAGCATCGTTGAGATAGATGCAAGTGAGGATGGCGAAGACGTAGGCCTGCAGGAACGCGACCAGGAGTTCGAGCGCGGTCAGGGCGACGACCAGCGACAGCGGCAGGACCGCACCGAGAATACCCACGGCACCGGCACTACCGAGCATGGTCACGAAGCCGGCGAACACTTTCAGCGTGATGTGGCCGGCCAGCATGTTCGCGAACAGACGCACGCTGTGCGAGATCGGACGCGAGAGGAACGAGATGACCTCGATCACGACGATCAGCGGCAGGATGTAGACCGGAATGCCCTTGGGCACGAACAGGTTGAAGAAGTGCAGGCCGTTCTTCCAGAACCCGTAGATCAGCACGGTCAGGAACACCGACATCGCCAGGGTCACGGTGACGATGATGTGCGAGGTAACGGTGAACGTGTATGGGATGAGGCCGATCAGGTTCACCGTCAGGATGAACATGAACAGCGTAAACACGAAGGGAAAGAAGCGCATGCCGGCGGAGCCGGCTGTGCTTCTTATGGAGTCCGCGACGAATTCGTAGCTCAGTTCCGCCATCGACTGCAGCCGGCCCGGCACCAGGCTGCGGCTGGCGGCGCCGGCGAGCAGGAAGATCGTTATGACGGCGACGGCGGCGACCATGAAGGCGGCCGAATTGGTGAACATGATCTGCGTGTCGGCGACCTTGGCAACGGGAAACAGGTTCACGATCTGGAATTGATGGATGGGGTCGGCCATATCTGTCTTCTAGTCGTTCCGGTTTGGATCGCGGATAACGCCCGCAGCCCGCATCACGTTGAGGACGCCGGCGGCGAAGCCGAGCAGCAGAAACACGATCAGCCCCCAGGGCGAAATGCCGAGCCAGCGGTCGATGAGCCAGCCGATCATCGCCCCCACAAGCACGCCAGCGACCAGTTCGGAAGACAGCCTGAAGCCGCGGGCGAACCCGGCGGCGTTGTTCGCGGTCTGCCGAGAACCAGCTTCGTGTTCGGGAGGCCGGTCGGCTTGCGCCAACCGATCGCCGAGACGCTGGAGTCTCGCGGAGAGAGCGGCTTCGTCGTCCGGAGGTGTGCCCTGATTCCGCGTGCCATCAGACATGCTTCTGACCCGCGATTTCGTGGGATTTTTGCGTACCGCCGCCTTTAAAGCCGCGCGGACCATACTGATCGCCCCACCCCGAGTCAAGGAACGGGGGCATTGCCATAAACATCTGATATCGCGACGGAAAGTCGCGTTTCGTGAAGCCCCGCGACAGGCCGTTGGGTGCGCTGCGGAAGGCGCCCGTGGACAAGCGGCGGACCGCCGACGTGAGCCTGCCTTGTTGTGGTGATAGCATTTGCCGCGCGCGCAGGCGTTTCACGTCAAGCCCCTGAGGATTTCCATGCGATCAGCCTCCGCTGTCCTTGCCGCCGGCCTGCTTTTGGGTGCGACCGCCGCCAACGCGCAGGAGTCGCAGAAGGAGCCGGCCGCCGAGGCGCAGCCCCCGGCCGCGGCGCCGAAGGATGCCATGCCGCCGGCCAACGGCCGCTTCAGCTTCGCGCCGGCCGACGGCGGGTATCTCCGGCTCGACAGCACGACCGGCCAGGTCAGCCTGTGCAGCCAGCGCACCGCCGGCTGGGCCTGCCAGCTCGTGCCGGACGACCGCGCCGCGCTCGATGCCGAGATCGCGCGGCTGCAGGGCGAGATCAGCAAACTCAAAGCCGAGACCGCAGAGGCGGCGCCGCCGCGGCCGCAGGCCGAACTGACGCCGCGCGCCGGCAACGACGACAGCACCCTGCGCTTCCCCACCCGCGAGGAAATGGAAAAGGCCCGCGCAGCAGTCGAGCGGGCATGGCGGCACATGGTCGAGATGATCTACGACTTCCAGAAAGACATGATGAAGAAGGACTAAAGCTTCGTCGCATGGCAGGCCGCCTCTCACCCATCAGCGAAGCCATCGTGCAGGTGATCTTCAGTGCCACCTTGCGCGTGGATACACGCGGCGTCGGCTTTACCGACATCTCAAGTGCCGCGCGCGATTTCGTCGCGCAGGCCGGCGCCGGCGAGGGCGTGTTCCTCGCCTTCCTCCGCCACACTTCGGCGTCGCTTACCATACAGGAAAACGCCGATCCCGACGTGCAGACCGACCTGACCACTGCGCTCGATCGGCTGGCGCCTGAGGCTGCGCCATGGATACACAACGCCGAAGGTCCCGACGACATGCCGGCGCATGTGAAGGCCATGGTCAACGGCGTGTCGCTGCATGTGCCGGTCACCGATGGCGAGCTGGCACTCGGCACCTGGCAAGGAATCTATTTGGTCGAACACCGGCGCGCGCCGCATGCGCGCGAAGTGATCTTTCAGTGTATCGGCAGCCGGAAGTAGGCCCCGTGTTCAGAAACCGGCGAGCCGGAACATGAGCGCCAGCGCCCACATGACGATAGAGACGGCCGAGGTCCACAGCGCGAAGGTGAGGTAGGTCTCGCGCAGTACCGTGGCGCTCGCCCATTGCGCCTGGGCGACCGGGGGGCGCTTGCTCTCCGGCAGGTACAGCCACAACTCGGTCTTGTGGTAGGGCTTGGTCAGCGCCTCGCGCGCCTTGTAGATGAGGGCGAGCGCCATGACCGCCGTCAGCGTTCCGCCGGTCTGGAAGGCCAGCCGTGCATCGAACGACATCCCGATCATGACGCAGAAGATGGCCAGCGAACCGAAGAGGCAGGCGCGCTGCACCACCTCGTATGCGACTCGCCGCATCGGCTCCATGGCACTGCTCGTCTCAATCCCGGCTCCGGCCGGCTAAGGATAGCGCGGTTCCGGCGGGAATGGTCCTCACAAACGGGTGTGCGCCCCAGCCCTCCAGGGTCAGATCCCGGAAAAACCGAAGGTCAGGGAAACGGAAAGGCCGGACCCATAGAGCGTGGCCGCCGTACCCGCCGCAGACTTGGCAAATCGCAGCATCTCGTCCTGCGCCGCGGTCAGCGCGAAACGAATGCCGTGGGGGCCGGCCGGCCGCTCGTCAGGCTCAAGCGCCTGCCAGACCTCGCAGTGGCGGAAACGCTCCTCCGTCAGGCGCGAGGCACGAAACATCTGGACGACGGCAAAAAGCAGGGCGACCGAGGCGCCGATGTCGAGTGCCAGCGCCGGCTCGAAACTGAAGCCGATCATCATGGTGACCGCGGCCACGGCGAAAAACCCCGCGTCGCGGAGGAGGGTGAAACGGGTATAACGCTCGCATGGGTGCATGGCGTGTCTCCTGTCGAAGAGCCCACCCCCGGCGATTTTCTCCGGTTCAAGTTCGCAACAAATTTCGCAATTTGCCTGCCAGCCAACAAGCGGTCCGCCCGGGCTTCGGCAAGCACAACACCGTGATCGGTAG
>JAEZEY010000410.1 GCA_023432845.1 Pseudomonadota bacterium | reverse complement strand
GGCTTTGGGCCCGGCCGTTCGATGAAAGTTCGGCAATTCGTCGATTACTGCTTGGGGGCTTCAGCCGGCTTGGCGGGCTCGCCGTTCGCCGGGGCCGCGCCACCGGCATCTGCAGCCGCCGGTAGCGGCTGCGGGCTGTCGGAAAGCGAACGCAGATAGGCGATGACGTCGGCGCGGACATTGTCGCGCGAAATGCCGGCGAAGGTCATGTTGGTGCCGGGAACGGCGCCGCGTGGGTTCTTGAGGAACGCGTTGAGGTCCTCGTAGGTCCACTTGCCGCCTTTGGCCTTCATGGCGGCCGAGAAGTTGAAGCCGCCGCGACCGGTGCCGACTTCGTGGCCGACAATGTCGTAGAGGTTCGGGCCGACGCGGTTCGGACCGCCCTTTTCGAAGGTGTGGCAGGAGGCGCACTGCTTGGCGGCGGCCTGACCCTTTTCCGCCGAGGCGCTGGCGAGCAGCACGGCGATCGGCTTTTCGGCTTCGGCCGGTGCGGCGGGACCACCCGCGCCCTCTTCCTTGACGGCGATATTGTACCCGGGCTTGGCCGGCGCTTCGGGAGCGAACAGCGCCGAGGCACCAATGTTCAGCGCCAGCAGGGCGAGACAGGTCGCCAGCACGGCGCCGAGAATCTTGTTCAGTTCGAATGAGTTCATGGAAAACGGTTCCCGAAGAAGGGATGCGGACCAAACCTGGCGGACAAATAGCCGGTTTGCCGGCCCTGTGGCAACCCGTATAAGCCCATCCACCCGCTACAATTTGGTGTCCCGGAAGTCATGGCTGCGACCGTCATCCTCATACCGGCCCGCATGGCCTCGACCCGCCTGCCCGGCAAGCCGCTGGCCGACATCAACGGTCTGCCAATGATCGTCCATGTGCTGCCCCGGGCCGAAGAAGCCGGCCTCGGCGACGTCGTGGTGGCGACCGATTCCGAGGCGGTGCAGGCGGCGGTTGAAAAAGCCGACGGCCGCGCGGTGATGACGAGTACGGACCACCTGTCCGGCTCCGACCGCATCTTCGAGGCCCTGGAAGCGATCGACCCCGAGCGACGGGTTGAATACGTCGTCAACGTCCAGGGTGACCTGCCGACCATCGCGCCCGCGGACATCCGCGCCGCCCTCGCACCGCTGTCGGACCCCGCCGTCGATATCGCCACGCTGGCCGCCGTGATCCAGGACCCGGCCGAACTGACCAACCCCAATGTGGTCAAGGCCAAGGGAATCACGATCGGACCCGGCCATATGCGCGCCACGACCTTCACCCGCGCCGATGCCGAGGGCCCCGGGCCGCACTATCACCACATCGGCCTCTATGCCTACAAGCGCGCGGCGCTGGAGCGTTTCGTCAAGCTACCGCCTTCGCCCAATGAGCAGCGGGAGCGGCTGGAGCAGCTGCGCGCGCTCGACAATGGCATGCGGATCGATATCGCCGTGGTGGCTTCGGTGCCGCTCGGCGTCGATACGCCCGAGGACCTGGACAAGGCGCGCAGGATGCTGGCCGGTTGACTCGGCTCGCCGCCACCGCGTACCCCCTTGCCAAACGAGGCAGGAACGACATGGCCACCAAGAAAATCATCTTTCAGGGCGAGCGCGGGGCCAATTCAGACCTCGCCTGCCGCGAAGCCTATCCCGAATACGAGCCCGTGCCCGCCGCCACCTTCGAGGACTGCTTCACCGCGCTCACAAATGGCGAGGTCGATCTCGGTATGATCCCGATCGAGAATTCGGTCGCCGGCCGGGTCGCCGACATCCACCACCTGATGCCGACCTCCAAGCTGCACATCATCGGCGAGTGGTTTCTGCCCATCCGCAACCAGCTGATGGCGCCGAAGGGCGCAACGCTCCAGACCATCAAGTCCGTACAGAGCCACGTGATGGCGCTCGGCCAGTGCCGCAACATCATCCGTGAACTCAAGCTCAAGCCGGTTGTCGCCGCCGACACCGCCGGTTCGGCGCGCGAAATCTCCGAGGCGAACGACATTACTCGGGCCGCCATCGGCTCGCGGCTGGCCGCGGAAATCTACGGCCTCAATATCCTGAGGGAGAACGTCGAGGACGAGTCGAACTCGACCACGCGCTTTATCGTGCTGTCGCCGGAGAAGAAGTGGGCCAAGCCAGGCAACGGCAAGGTCATCACCACTTTCGTCTTCCGGGTGCGCAACCTGCCGGCCGCGCTCTACAAGGCGATGGGCGGCTTCGCCACCAACGGCGTCAACATGACCAAGCTCGAGAGCTACATGGTTGGCGGCAATTTCTTCGCCACGCAATTTTATGCTGACGTCGAGGGCCATCCCGACGACACCGCGCTGGTCCATGCTCTGGAAGAGCTCGCCTTCTTTTCCAAGGAATTGCGTATCCTCGGCGTCTATCCGGCGCACCCCTATCGCAACACGTTCAAGGAAGACGGCGAGGACTGACGCCGCCGTCATTCCGGGTCGCACCGAAGATGCGAACCCGGAATCCGGAATGATACTCAACGTGTGTTGCTGGATTCCGGGTTCGCGCGCCTAAAGCGTAGAAGACGCGCGTAAACGCGCCTATGCGCGCGCCGGAATGACCGGCGCGATCACCGCGTCATGCGGTCTTCGGCCTTGAAGTACTTGCGCGCGTGGGCGACGAGCTGACCGTCGCTCGGGTGATCGACAGTCTCGACGCCGGCGATCAGCTTCTTCAGCGGCGCGTCGTGGCTTTCGATGTGCTTCATCAACTCATCCTTGGCATTGCCCGGTCCAGTGATCAGCACGGCGCCGGCATCCGAAATCGCCTGCGCGACCGCATGCATAAACTCCTGGTCGGCTTCGGCACGACCGGGACCTGCTGGGCCGGCCCTGTGGTGCACCTGCTTGAACGGCTTGTCCGCGTGGATGACCTGCTTGTCGGCGTCGGTCGGATTGAAATGGAAGACCCGCGCCTCGCGGTGATCGATCCAGACGACGGCGTGATAGTGGCTCATGGCAAATCCCTTGAAAGTAGAATGCGACCCGTCAGGGCCCTGCTTCGGCCCGGACAATGCCCCGGACGCGGCCGGACCATTTTGATCTAGCGCATGATTGGGGCGGCCGCCACGCGCCCCTTGATCGCAGCCGCGCAACCGGCTTGAAGGGAAGAAGGCGCGGGGAAAACGCCGGCCATGGGAGGAAATCATGACGACGACTGACAGGGTGGCCCTGGTCACCGGGGCCGCGCGCGGCATCGGGCTTGCCGCCGCCAAGCGCTTTCTGGCCGAGGAGTACAAGGTCGCGCTGCTCGACATCAACGCCGAGACCCTGCACGCCGCCCATGCCGCGCTGGCCCATGAGCACGACATCATGGCCATCGAATGCGACGTGGCGCAGCCGGACGCGGTGATGCTGGCCTTCGACGCGGTCGCGCGCCAGTTCGGCCGCCTCGATGCGCTCGTCAACAATGCCGGCATTGCGGTTTTCAAGCCCATCCTCGATGTCACTTACGAGGATTGGTCACGCGTCATGGCGGTCAACCTCACCGGGCCGTTCCTGTGCGCGCAGGCGGCGGCGCCGATGATGCGCGACGGCGGCGGCGGCGCGATCGTCAACATCACGTCGATCTCGGGCCTGCGCGCTTCGACCTTGCGCACCGCCTACGGCACCAGCAAGGCGGGCCTTGCACACCTTACCAAGCAGCAGGCGGCGGAACTGGCGCAGTACAACATCCGCGTCAATGCGGTGGCGCCCGGCCCCGTGGACACGGCGATGGCCAAGGCCGTGCATACGCCGGAAATCCGCGCCGACTATCACGACCATATGCCGCTCAACCGCTACGGCCTCGAGGAAGAGCTGGCCGAAGCCATCTTCTTCCTGTCGAGCGACCGCGCCAGCTATATTACGGGGCAAATCCTGTGCGTCGATGGCGGCTTCGATTCGACCGGAATTGGTTTGCCAACATTGCGGAAGCAAATGCGCAACGCCTGACGGCTGCCGCGCGCGGCGGTATGGAGCAATCGCATGGCGGGGATGCATTCCACGAAAACAACAGGGGCAGGCTGGGTTATCGTGGCAATCGCTTGCGTCCTGGCTTCGCCGGTACTGGCGACACAGGCCGAGACCGCAGGAGCAGGTCAATGCGACACCAGAGGCTACAACAAGGACATCGATCCACGCGGCACCAATATACGTGCCGCCCCGAACGCGCGGGCGCCGATCATCGGCCACCTGCCGCCACGCGAGCCGATTGAGCCCGGCGCGGACGATCTCGTCGGCGCCGAGTTTCATATCATCGGCGCCAGGGACGGCTGGCTGCTGATCCGCGACGCGCACGCCGGATCGGATGACAAGCTGGTGTTCAAAGGACCCGGGTGGATTTCCGGCCGTCTGGTCGGCTTTACGCTTGGCGGCGGCGTGCTGCGCGATGCCCCGGACGTCGACGCCAAGGTGATCGCGAAACTCTCCGGCGAGTTGAAGGACGGCAGTGCCTACGGGCCGGACAGCTACGAGGTGATGGCAGTTCACGGCTGCGTCAGCCATTTCGTCGATGTAACAATCCGGCTGGCGCCGTCGGTTGCACCAAAGGCCAAGCCGTTGCGCGGCTGGAACGAGCGGGCCTGCAGCACACAAGTGACGACTTGCGATTCGGGCTATGCGCCGACGCCATTCGACGTGCCCTATACCGAAGCCGACGCGCGAAGCGTCTGCATCCGGGGCGTTCTGGATCTTCTCGAAGGCGAAACCTGTACGGTCAAGACATTCGGTGACGTCGGCGCCGTGGACCGCCGCGCCTTCCTCTACGCAATCTACGCCATCGCCACCACCAAGGAAGGCGTCGCCACCGAAACGCGCGCCGTCGTCTTCGAGCGGCGCCATGATGAGAAACTGCGGTTGCGGCTTGCGCCGGACGGCGACAACGTCACCTTCGGCAAGCCGGAGATTTTGCGCACCGGTCCAAGAACCCTCCTGCATATCCCCGGCTCGGAAAGCGGCACCGGCAATTTCAATCACGAAGCCCTCTATCTTTGGCGCGACGGCCGCTGGACTGATGTCGATACGGACTCCTGGCTAAAGACATTGGAAAAGCGCCTGCCCGCCGGTCTGGGCGCCTGGAAGGGCATTTTCCCAAATTATAAGACGCTAACGGCGTTTACGCCGCTATGGCGCAAGGGCGACAGCAATGCCTGCCCCACGGGCGGCACTGCCGACATCGGACTGGCTTGGTCGCAAGATGCAATCATTCTCTCCAGCGTGACGATCCACAAGCCGCGCGGCAACTGCAGCGAGTGATTGACGCTGCCCGTCGTTACGTTTTCGCCTTCTCCCACCACGCCACAAACCCCGGCGACAATTTCCGCAGCCGCTCGATATCGACGCGCCCGGAGCGCGTGATGTAGCTCATGGCGAAATCGGCGGGCGCAAGCTTCATGTGCTCGCCGAAATGTTCGTACCAGTTGGCGCTGTCATTGGCGCCGCCGACCAGTTTCTCAAGCACCGGGCGGCGCGCCGCCTCGTAGGCGGCAAAGGCCGCCGGCACATCCGTCGGCTGGGCGGCCAAGGCCTTGTCGAGGGCGATAGCGTCTTCCAGCGCCAGCCGCGTGCCTGAGCCGATAGAGAAATGCGCGGTGTGCAGCGCATCGCCCATCAGCACATATTTGCCGTGCGACCAGCGCGCATTGTGCACCAGCGGAAACTGCCGCCAGATCGAATTGTTGGCGATCAGCGGCTCGCCATCAAGCGTCGCGGCGAAGACCTTCTCGCAGAAAGTCTGCGATTGCGCCGGGTCCATTCCCGCCAGCCCGGCGCGCGCGAACGCGTCTGCGCCGGTCTCGACGATGAAAGTCGAGCGGTCCGGCGCGTAGCGGTAGTGATGCGCGTTGAACGGTCCCCACTCGGTATCGACGAAGGTCTGCGTCAAAGTCTCGAACACCTGCCCGGTGCCGAACCAGGCGAAACGGTTGGTGAGATGGCCGACCGTGGCGCCGAGCTCATTGGCGAAGGTGCGCCGCACCAGCGAGTTGACGCCGTCGGCGCCGACGACAACGTCAAATTCGTCGAGTTCATCAAGCGATTTCACCACGCAGCCATAAATCGCCGTGACGTTCACCGACGCCGCGCGCGCCTGTAACAGTTGCAGCAGCTTCAGCCGCTCGATGCCGGCGAAACCGATGCCGTCGATGACGATGCGCTCTCTGGGGTGATCGAGCGTCATGTTGTGCCAGACTTCCATCGCCGGCACGATGGCGGCGTAGGTCTCCTCGTCGTCCTCGCGCAGGAATTCAAGCGCGCGATCGGAGAATACTACGCCGAAACCGAACGTGGCATCGGCCGGGTTCTGCTCGATCACCGTGACGTCGGCATTCGGCTTGCGGCGCTTGATCAGAAAAGCGAGATAAAGGCCGGCCGGGCCGGCGCCGAGGATGGCGATGCGCATGGCGCGAGTGTGTCATACCGCGCGGGTGCCCGGTACCCGCAATGTCTTGAAAGATAGTTTGCGTTAGGCCGCTTTCGGCGGCTCAGCTACCGGCTTCGGCCCGGGCTCCGCCTCGCGGCGCGAAATTGGCCAGCGGTTCCGCCCCGGCCTTCAGGCTGCGCAGATAGGAGTCGGTGAAGTCCATCTTGATCTCGGTCCACAGCGGCAGATGGTCCGACATCTGCCATGTCCGCCACTTTTTGTAGGCGGCGAGATCGGTCTTGGCCGGCTTGACCTTGGCGGTCTTCGTCGGCATCTCCGGCTTGTAGGCCGAATAGTCGCCGTCACCATAGACATAGTCCTGCCAGCGGAAAATGCCGGCAGCGCTGATCTCGAATTGCTTATTCTGCGTTCGCAGAGCGATCTGATCGTAATAGTTGGCGCTGGCCAGTGCCGTCGGCTTGCGCAACTCCGGACGAACCTCGAAACCGCCGCCGAGCAGCGCCGCCATCGTCGGATCTTTGGGATTGAGGATATTGAAGTCTCCCAGCAGGATATAGCTCTCGCCGTCCTTCTTCTGCCGCTTGGTGAAGAAGCCAGCAATGTCGGCGATCTCCTGCTTGCGCTTCGCCGTATCCGAGGCCGAGCCGTAGTAGATATGAACCGTGCAGATGTTGAATTTGAACCAACCGGCCTGGAACGCCACCAGGAACGGCGTGCGGTTGAACTGCGTCACCGGCTTCTTGTTTTTCTCCGGCAGCACGATCTCTCCGGCAACGCGCCGAAACAGAATTTTGCGCGTGTCGTAGACGAAAGCCAGGCGCTCCATGTTGCCGCTCTGATCGGTGACGATGTAATTCCAGTAAGGACCGAGCAGGCGCATGACGGCGAGAAAGTCGGCCAGATTCTCGTTGACTTCCTGAACCGCAACCAGATCGAAGGCCGATATTATTTCGGCGATATACAGCAAATATTCCGGACTTCGCGGCGACGGATTGAGCCGCGACCCGCCGAAATCACGGATGTTCCAGGTGGCGAGATGGAAAGACTCCTGCTTGTTTCTACTGGTGATGTCCTTCGCGAGGCCCGCCCGCAATTGAAGAAGTCGCTCAATCGTCCGGTCGCGTTTGGCGTTGTCCGTCCAGCGGCGCAGTCCCGCATACATGACCATGGCTCGCCCCCTATGGTTGCGAGCAATCATAATGCAACTTTATGTTCTCGGCAATTCCCGCCTAAGCCCGACCAGCGACTAGGCGTCGCCGGCACAAGACTCTTCCGTTAGGAGCAACTGACGATCAAATCGTCTGGTTGTACTCGCCGACTTCCGGGTGTTTCCGCAGCACACCGTCGACCGCCTTGAACATCTCGCGCATGCGGGCTTCCGACACTGGGCTTTCGACCACGACCACCAGTTCCGGCTTGTTCGAGGAGGCGCGCACCAGCCCCCAGGTGCCGTCGGCCACCGTGACGCGCACGCCGTTGACGGTGACGAGATCGCGGATCGGCTCGCCGGCAAAGCGCATGCCGTCCTTCTTCAACTCCTCGAAGTGCTTCACCACGGCGTCGACGATGCCGTATTTCTTCTCGTCGTCGCAGTGCGGCGCCATGGTCGGCGAGCCCCATGTTTTGGGCAGCGCCTTACGCAGGTCGGCCATGGTCTTGTCCGGGCTGCGGTCGAGCATGTCGCAGACCGCCAGCGCGAAGATCATGCCGTCGTCATAGCCGCGGCCGAACGGCTTGTTGAAGAAGAAGTGACCCGACTTCTCGAACCCGGCAATGGCGCCAAGCTCGTTGACGCGGCGCTTGATATAGGAATGCCCCGTCTTCCAGTAATCGGCCTTGACGCCGTTGGCCTTCAGCACCGGATCGGTCAGGAACAGGCCGGTCGATTTCACGTCGACCACAAAAGTGGAATTCTTGTGCAGCGCCGACATGTCACGCGCCAGCATGACGCCGACCTTGTCGGCAAAAATCTCCTCGCCCTCATTGTCGACCACGCCGCAGCGGTCGCCGTCGCCGTCGAAGCCGAGTGCAACGTCGGCCTTGTTCATCAGCACCGCATCGCGCATGGCGTGCAACATCTTCATGTCTTCGGTGTTCGGATTATAGCGCGGGAAGGTGTGGTCGAGCTCGCAGTCGAGCGGTACGACCTCGCAGCCGATGGCTTCGAGGATGCGCGGCGCGAACGCGCCAGCCGTGCCATTGCCGCAGGCAGCGACGACCTTGAGCTTACGCTTGATCTTCGGCCGCTTGGTGAGATCGGCGATGTAGCGCTCGGGGAAATTTTCGACGAAATCGTAGGAGCCGTTGCCCGACAGATCGAACTTCGAGCCGAGCACGATCTCCTTCAGCCGCGTCATTTCCTGCGGTCCGAAGGTGAGAGGGCGATTGGCGCCCATCTTTACTCCAGTCCATCCGTTGTCGTTGTGCGAGGCCGTGACCATGGCGACGCAAGGCACGTCGAGATCGAACTGTGCAAAATACGCCATAGGAGTCGTGCACAGGCCGATGTCGTGCACCTTGCAGCCGGCGGCCAGCAGACCGGAGACCAACGCCATCTTCACCGAGGCGGAATAGCCGCGGAAGTCATGGCCGGTGACGATCTCGGGCTTGACGGCCATTTCCTTGATCAGGGTGCCGAGGCCCATGCCGAGGGCCTGCACGCCCATCAGGTTGATTTCCTTCTCCAGCAGCCAGCGCGCGTCGTATTCGCGGAAGCCGGTCGGCTTCACCAGCGGCGAGGACTCGTAGGCATAGGTGTTCGGCTGCAGCGCAGGCTTGGGGGTCGGATACATCAATTCCTCGAAGGGGATAGCTGGGAAATCGGGCAGGACAATAAGGCCGTGAAATTGCCAGTTGCTTACTGTAACGCTCAGGCAGGCCAAATTGCTCCGCAAAAGCCGCCCGAATAAAGGCAGGACCGCCCGCCTCGGGGTACCGCGCGGCTTATGTCCCGCGGGGCTTGGCCCGCCGGGTCGGCAGCGCCGAGGCGGGGTTTTCGGGCCAGGGGTGGCGCGGATAGCGGCCGCGCATCTCGGTGCGGACATCGGCGTAAGAGCCGCGCCAGAACCCCGGCAGGTCGCGGGTGATCTGCACCGGCTTGTGGCCGGGCGACAGCAGTTCGATCACTAAAGGTATCCGGCCGCCGGCAATCGAGGGATGCTGCGACAGGCCAAACAACTCCTGCAAGCGGATGGAGATGGTGGGGCCTTGCTCGGCTTCGTAGTCGATGGCGGCGTTGGTGCCGGTCGGCGCGGTGAAGTACGTCGGCGCCTCGTCGTCGAGGCGGCGGCGCAGATTCCACGGCACAAGATTGCTCACGGCGTCGAACAGTTCGCCGGCGCCGATCTGGCCGCGCGCCGTCTTGTCGATCAATAGCGGCTCAAGCCAGTCGGCGGCCGATCTGGCGAGACCCTCGTCGGACAGGTCCGGCCACTCGTCGCCTTCGGCCTTGCGCAGGAATTGAACGCGCGTGCGCAACTGCAGCGCCGCCTTGCTCCAGTCGAGCTTGCCAACACCTTGCGCGATCAGTCCCTGTGCAAAGATGCGGGCGGTGTCGGCGTCGGGCGTCACCTGCTTGACCTGCTCGGTCAGCACGATCGAGCCGAGCCGCCGTGTACGCCGCGCGCGCAAGGACGCGGAAACATTGTCGAAGGTCACCGCGTCGCGGTCCTCGATCCTGTCGGCGAACCGCTGTTCGATCTCTTCCAGCGAAATCGGCGCGGCCAGCACGATGCGGCTGGCATTGGCGGCGCCGGTCAGTTCGGCGACAACGATGAAGGGCTGCCGGGCCAGGCTTGATGCCGGATCGACTTGACCGCCGCGGCCATTGGCGAGCAGGAACGCGCCGCCCGAACCCCGGCTCTTGGCGACGCGGTCGGGATAAGCGAGCGAGAGAATGGCGCCGATGGACATGTCGCCGCCGCCATTGCCGGAAGCCCAGCGCCTTGCCATCGCCCGCGCATCTTCGGCACGGCGCGAGCGGTCGCGGCGGAATTGGTCGAGCCGGTGCGTGAGATCGACATCGTCGCCGCCGAGGCCGCGTTCGGTGAGTACAGCAGCGATATTCGCAGCCATTTCGCCCGCCCCCTGTTCGCCCGCATCGACCACCATGCGCGCCAGCCGCGGCGGCAAGGGCAGCGCCCGCAGCTTGCGGCCCTCCCCGGTGATGCGGCCCTGCGCATCGAGCGCCCCCAGATCGGTCAGCAGCGCTCGCGCCTCCTTCATGGCGGCGGCGGGCGGCGGATCGAGAAAAGCCAGCCCGGCGGCATCGCTGGCGCCCCATTGCGCCAGATCGAGCACAAAGCTCGACAGGTCGGCCGACAGAATTTCCGGCCGCGTATAGGCGTCGAACGACCCGGTCTGCGGTTCGTCCCACAACCGGTAGCAAACGCCCGGCTCGGTACGGCCGGCACGGCCACGCCTTTGATCGGCCGCCGCACGCGACACGCGCACGGTTTCGAGCCGCGTCAGGCCGACATCCGGCTCGTAGCGCGGCACCCGCGCCAGCCCTGAGTCGATGACGACGCGCACGCCTTCGATGGTTAGCGAGGTTTCGGCGATCGAGGTCGCCAGCACGACCTTGCGCTTGCCGGGCGGCGCCGGCGAGATGGCGCGGTCCTGATCGCGTGCCTCCAGCGCGCCATAGAGCGCGACGATATCGACATCCGGGTCGCGCACCTCGTCCTTCAGGATCGTCTCGGTGCGCCGGATTTCACCGGCGCCGGGCAGGAACACCAGCAGGGAGCCCGTATCGGCGCGCAGCGCGCGCTTTGCCGCATCGGCCACCTGGCGCTCGATACGCTCGCGCGGATCGCGGCCGAGATAGCGCGTCTCGACCGGGAAGGCGCGACCTTCGCTCTCGACAATGGGCGCATCGCCGATCAGCGCCGCGACGCGCGCGCCATCGAGCGTCGCCGACATCACCAGAACTTTCAGGTCTTCGCGCAGGCCCTGCTGCACGTCGCGTGCCAGAGCGAGGCCGAGGTCGGCATCGAGCGAGCGTTCGTGAAATTCGTCGAACAGCACGGCGGCGACACCGCCGAGCGACGGATCGTCAAGCACAAGCCGCGTGAACACGCCTTCGGTGACGACCTCGATGCGCGTCTTCTTCGAAATCTTGGAGCCGAAGCGCACGCGCAAGCCGACCGTCTCGCCGACCTGCTCACCCAACGTCGCCGCCCTCCGGGCGGCGGCGGCGCGGGCGGCGCGGCGGCGCGGGGCGCGCAGGCAAAAATTTATATAAATCGCCCCGGCCGC
>JAEZEY010000501.1 GCA_023432845.1 Pseudomonadota bacterium | reverse complement strand
CCCTTCTATGGTCCGCCGCTTCCGCTTCCGGAGGGGTGTAGCTCAGCTGGTAGAGCACCGGTCTCCAAAACCGGGGGTCGCGGGTTCGATCCCTGCCGCCCCTGCCAAGGCGGTCCGGCTTGTCGTTCCGGCTTTCGAGCCGGATCTGGGCCGGACGCTTGCAGGTCCGGACGGAAACGGTCTTCGACCGACCGAATTTCGAGCGACGGATGAGCGGCAATTTCGCTCCCGCGTACTTAAATACTCGGCGGCCCGGCAAGAGCAGGGCGCCGCGAGTTGATGTTAGGATCGGATTGAATGGCAACGTCTCCGTTCAAGTTTCTTCAGGAAGTGCGTGAGGAAACGCGCAAGGTCACCTGGCCTTCGCGCAAGGAAACCATGATCACGACGGCGATGGTTTTCGTCATGGTCATGATCGCCTCGATCTTCTTTCTGGTCGCCGATCAGGTCATCCGGCTCGCCGTGAGCTTCGTGCTCGGGCTTGGCGGCTGATCCCGCGACCGACAGCTGAAAGCCATTGAAGCGATGAACGACACCGCTACCACCACGAGCACCCGGCCGAAGCGCTGGTACATCGTGCATGCCTATTCGAACTTCGAGAAGAAAGTCGCCGAGTCGATCCGCGAGCAGGCCAAGCAGCGCGGCCTCGAGGAGTTCGTCGACGAGGTCCTGGTACCGACCGAGACCGTCACCGAGGTTCGCCGCGGCCGCAAGGTCAACTCGGAGCGCAAGTTCTATCCCGGCTACGTGCTGGTGAAGATGGCGCTGACCGACGAGATCTTCCATCTCATCAAGAACACGCCGAAGGTCACCGGCTTCCTCGGCGCCACCGACAAGCCGCAGCCGATCTCGGACGCCGAAGCCTCGCGCCTGCTGCAGCAGGTGCAGGAAGGCATCGAGCGGCCGAAGCCCTCGGTATCGTTCGAAGTTGGCGAGCAGGTACGCGTCTCGGACGGCCCGTTTGCCTCCTTCAACGGCACGGTCGAGGAAGTCGACGAAGCGCGCTCGCGCGTCAAGGTCGCGGTCTCGATCTTCGGCCGCGCGACGCCGGTCGAACTGGAATTCGGTCAGGTCGAAAAGGTCTGATCGTTTACCGCAGCCGCCGCCGGCGACTGCGGACTGAACGTGGGAGGTGAGGCGGCCTGGCCGGCTGTCAAAATCCGCACCACTAAAGGAGAAAGAGTATGGCCAAGAAAGTTACTGGATATCTCAAACTGCAGGTGCCTGCCGGCGCTGCCAACCCGTCGCCGCCGATCGGTCCGGCGCTGGGTCAGCGCGGCCTCAACATCATGGAGTTCTGCAAGGCGTTCAACGCGCAGACCCAGAAGATGGAAAAGAACATGCCGATCCCGGTCGTCATCACGACCTACCAGGATCGCTCGTTCACGTTCGAGCTGAAGACCCCGCCGGTCTCCTACTTCCTCAAGAAGGCGGCCAAGCTTGAATCGGCGTCGAAGGCGCCGGGCCGCGATTTCGTCGGTTCGGTGACCAAGGCGCAGATCAAGGAAATCGCCGAACAGAAGATGAAGGACCTCAACGCCAACGACATCGACGCGGCAATGACGATGATCGAAGGTTCGGCCCGGTCGATGGGCCTCAAGGTGGCGGAGTAAGGGTCATGGCAGGCAAGCGTACTGAAGCTATCAAGAAGGGCATCGACCCGACGAAGGCGTATCCGATCGCCGAGGCCATCAAGCTCGTGAAGGAGCGCGCCAAGGCCAAGTTCGACGAGACCATCGAGATCGCGATGAATCTCGGTGTCGATCCCAAGCATGCCGACCAGATGGTGCGCGGCGTGTGCAATCTGCCGAACGGCTCGGGCCGTACCGTGCGTGTCGGCGTGTTCGCGCGCGGCGCCAAGGCGGAAGAGGCCAAGGCCGCGGGCGCCGATGTCGTCGGCGCGGAAGATCTGTTCGAGATCGTCAACGGCGGCAAGATCGACTTCGATCGCTGCATCGCCACGCCGGACATGATGCCGCTGGTCGGCCGTCTCGGTAAGGTGCTCGGCCCGCGCGGCATGATGCCGAACCCGAAGGTCGGCACCGTGACCATGGACGTCGCCGGCGCGGTTAAGGCGTCGAAGGGCGGCTCGGTCGAGTTCCGCGTCGAGAAGGCCGGCATCGTTCAGGCTGGCGTCGGCAAGGCGTCGTTTGGCGAGGAGCAACTTGTCCAGAATATCATGGCGTTCGTCGATGCCGTGAACAAGGCCAAGCCCGCGGGCGCCAAGGGCACCTACATCAACCGCGTTTCGGTGTCCTCGAGCATGGGCCCGGGCGTGAAGGTCGATACTTCGACCCTGGCCGCGCCGAAGGCGTGACCGGCTGCGGCTGCAAAGCCGCAAGCCACAAATCAAGAAGGCCGGACAGTTTGTCCGGCCTTTTTATTTACCGGGCCGCACCGCGCAAGGATGGCCGCCTCAATTGACCGAATCACCGGCGTTGAATTTCATGCCCTTCCATGCGTGTGCCGGAAGTCTTCAAGCGTCAGTTCAAGGACGTTGAGCTTGTGCGAATGTCGAACGGGGACTACTGCCTCGTGCGGCCGCTCGGGCTCGTCCCTGGCGGCAAGGGCATGCGGCATCATGAGAACCTGTTGCGGCTGACGGCTTCCGGCATCGCCTCGAAACTCTGGGCGGTGGCTCGCCATCGTTTCGGTGCGGCCGCCGTCGCCGAGGCGACGCGCGAACTGGCGCGTCAGCCGGTCGCGGCGCGGCGGCCGGATCGTCAGGGCGGTCAGTAGCCGAGCCGGGATGCGTAGAGCCGTTCGGCGTCATTAGATGTTGCATCGACGACCGGCTAGGTCGTCACGGCGTGACCCAATTGATCTCGGCCGGATTGCGCGCAACGGCAGGCGGAAACGCCACCGGATAGCCGACGATGATCGGCGCCACGGGGAGATACGTGGCGGGCAGTTTCAGCGCCGCTTTGCCCGCGGGAGTGCCGAGCCACGATTGGGCGAAGCCGATCCAGCAAGTGCCGAGCCCGCGCTCGCGCGCTGCCAGCATCAGGTTCTGGGCCGCCAGCGTGCAGTCGATCGTCGCCCAGGGGCTCTCGCTGCGGCTCGAAATCACGATCAGCGCAGGTGCGTGATAGAAAATCTGGAATGACTTGTCGGCCAGCATGTCGCTCAGGTGATGCGACAGGAGCCCGGCCGGAGTCGTGCGCAGCACGTGTTCCTTGGCGTCTTGCGAGATGCGGTCGAGCAACGGCTGGTCGCGAACCACGGCGAACGACCAGGGTTGTTCATTCATGGCGCTTGGCGCCTGAATCGCAGCTTCGATCAGTGCACCTATGGCCGCATCGTCAACCGCGTCGGGCTTGTATGCGCGCACGGCGCGCCTGCTCGTGAGAGCCTCATTGAGGTTCATGGCGTCCCTCCGTAATTCTGTCGACGCATAGGGCCGTCGTTAGCAGGATTGCGGGGCGGCCTTCTTGAGGGACATCAAACGCGGCGAGGGCTCAGGCTTTCTTCACGATTCAGGATGCGGCTTCGCGCAGCGGCGCGCGACTGAGTTCGTTGCCCGCGGCGATCGCCTTGTTGAGCAGGCGCAACAGCTCCTTCGATTCAGACGCCGTGAGCCCGCGCAGCATGCTCTTCTGTGCCGCTTCGACCGCGGGCTCGACGCCGCGCAAGGTCTTCTTGCCGGCCGCGGTGATCTGCAATTCGTGGGCACGGCGGTCGCGAGCGCTCGGCTGCCGCGCGACGAGGCTTTTCTGCACCAGCCGGTCGACGACCCCGGTGATGGTGGTGCGGTCATAGGCGATGAGGCCGGCGAGAGTCGCCTGATCGAGGCCGCGGCGCGTCGAAATTGCCGCGAGCGCCGCGTATTGCACCGGCGTCAAGTCGTAGCCTGCGGCTTCCACTTCGGCATGGAACACGGCGACCGCGATCTGCTGGAAGCGGCGCACCAGATGCCCGGGCTTTTCATAGAGTTCGCTCACAGCCGTTCCTCCACCGATTTGACACGTATACTGATAATCAGCATACTTATCAATATCCAAAGCAGCCGGTGCGATGAAAGCGCGGCAACAAAAGCGATAGCCCGGTTCGGGGAGGCGTCATGCAGTTTCATCTCAACGGTTTCGAGCCGGGCGATCCTTCCATCGCCGATCCCGAGCAGCGTCTGCCGCCGGCCGGCTCCTTCGGCCCGCTACCGAGGGAAGTCGATGTGCTGATCGTCGGCTGCGGCCCGGCCGGGCTGACGCTCGCCGCGCAGCTATCCGCCTTTCCCGATATCAAGACCTGCATTGTCGAGCAGAAATCCGGGCCGCTGCTGCGCGGCCAGGCCGATGGCATTGCCTGCCGCACCGTCGAGATGTTCGAGGCCTTCGGTTTCAGCGAGCGCGTTTTGAAAGAGGCGTGCTGGATCAACGAGACGACGTTCTGGCGTCCGGACGAGAAGCAGCCGGCGAACATCGTGCGCTCGGGCCGCATCCAGGACGTCGAGGACGGCCTGTCCGAGTTTCCGCATGTCGTGCTCAATCAGGCGCGCATTCACGACTTCTATCTCGACGTCATGCGCCGCTCGGCGGCGCCGCTCGAACCGTATTATTCGCGCCGCCTCGTCGATCTGGAGGTGCGAAACAGCAACGACCCAAATGAGCATCGCGTCACGGCGCGTCTCGAGCATCTCAAGGAAGGGCAGTATCCGGAGATCGAAACCGTCAAGGCGCGGTTCGTCGTCGGTTGCGACGGCGCACGCAGCGCCGTGCGCCGTTCCATCGGCCGCAATCTGCATGGCGATTCAGCCAATCACGCCTGGGGCGTGATGGACGTGCTCGCGGTTACCGATTTTCCCGACGTACGCATGAAGTGCCTGATCCAGTCGGCGAAGGATGGGTCGGTCATTATCATTCCACGCGAGGGCGGTTACCTGTTCCGTATTTATGTCGAGATGGACAAGCTCGCCGAGCACGAGCGTGTGTCCGATCGCAAGATCACTTCCGATGACGTCATCGCCGCCGCGCAGCGCGTGTTTCATCCCTACGTGCTCGACGTCAAGGAAGTGGCATGGTGGTCGGTCTATGAGATCGGACAGCGTCTTTGCGACAAGTTCGATAACGTCGACGAAGGCGACGACAAGTTGCCGAGCGTGTTCATCGCCGGCGATGCCTGCCACACCCATTCGCCGAAAGCCGGGCAGGGCATGAACGTGTCGATGCAGGACGGCTTCAATCTCGGCTGGAAGCTGGCCGCGGTGCTGCGCAAGCGCGCCGCGCCGCATCTCCTGAAGACCTATTCCGCCGAGCGGCAGGCCGTTGCCAAGGAGCTGATCGACTTCGATCGCGAATGGGCGCAGGTCATCTCCTCGTCCAAGGGCGCCGATCCGGCGGAGACGCAGCGCTATTTCGTGCAGCATGGCCGTTACACGGCCGGCACCGCGACGCGCTATCGCCCGGCGCTGCTGACCGGCGAGCCGGCGCATCAGGATCACGCCAAGGGGCTCACCATCGGCATGCGTTTCCATTCGGCGCCGGTGATCCGCATCGCCGACGCCATGCCGATGGAGCTCGGGCACACGGTGAAGGCCGACGGCCGCTGGCGTCTGTTCGCCTTTGCGCCGAAGGGCGATGCCGGGCAGGCGGGCGGCCCAATTCGTGCGTTATGCGACTTCCTGGCCGGTTCGCCGGACTCGCCGGTGCGCAAATACACGCCGAAAGGCGCCGATATCGATGCGATCATCGATATGCGGGCCGTGTTCCAGCAGGGTCACCGCGATCTAGACCTCGGCGGATTGCCGGCGTTGCTCAAGCCCGCCAAGGGCAAGTTTGGCCTGACCGACTACGAGAAGGCTTTTGCGCCCGATCTGAAATCCGGCCGCGACATCTTCGCCATGCGCGGCATCGATCGGGAGGAGGGCTGTCTGGTTGTTGTCCGGCCGGACCAATATGTGGCCCAGGTCCTGCCGCTGGACGGTTTCCGGGAGCTTTCGGCCTATTTCGACGGCTTCATGATGCCTCGGGCCTGATCCGATTGGGGAATTTCCGAAAATTCCCCCTTGGCAAGAGCGCCGGAAGGCACTAAACCGTCTCCCGAGGGCGTGCCGGCCCACTTGTCGGCACGCCTTTGCGCGTCTCTCAATCTCAGTGGTGATCGGACTACAATCCTTTTAGAACGCCTGATGGTCTTCTGGAAGGGGTTTTCGGCGTCATTTGAGCTTAAGCGGCGCGGACCTGTCCAAGACTGCCGGTGCCGATGGCTCGTTCGCGAGCCTGACGCTTAATTCCCGCGACGGGAACCAGCACAGACGGGGATGAGACCCGAATTTCGCGTCCCTGCGGGGCGCCTGATCGGTTCGAACCTCGGATACCGATGGATGGCTGACGGTCGGATTCATGACCGAAGGTCATATGTCGGGGGCAGGCTTCATGGTTGTCCTGCCCACCTGCGTCCACTTGCGGCGCCGATGGCGGGATGGCTGGTGCAACCGGCGGCCCGAGCATCGCGCGAACGGCCGCCAAACCGGAAAGAGCTTGCAGTGGATCGAGCGGCAAAAAAAGAGTCCATCGCCGAACTGACCGAGGTCTTCAAGACCTCGTCGGTCGTCGTCGTGGCTCACTATGCCGGCCTCACCGTCGCCCAGATGCAGCAGCTGCGTAAGCAGATGCGGCAGGCTGGCGGACAGGTGAAGGTCGCGAAAAACCGTCTCGCCCAAATCGCTCTCAAGGACACCGACGTCGCTTCGATTGCGTCCCTTCTCAAGGGACCGACGGTTCTTGCCTATTCCAAGGACCCGATCGCTGCGCCGAAGGTTGCAACCGATTTCGCCAAGGCGAACGAACAGTTCGTCATTCTCGGCGGATCGATGGGCAAGACTGCCCTGGACCAGAACGGCGTGAAGGCGCTCGCCTCGCTGCCGTCGCTGGACGAACTGCGTGCCAAGATCCTCGGCCTCCTCGTGGCGCCGGCGACCAAGATCGCGCAACTCACCAACGCTCCCGCGGCCAAGGTCGCGCGCGTGGTCCAGGCATATGCCTCCAAGGGCGAAGCGGCCTGACGGCCTACTCAAACAACCAACTGGTTCGAACCTTAAGGAATTGAAAAATGGCTGACCTGCAGAAGATCGTCGACGACCTGTCGAGCCTGACCGTCCTCGAAGCGGCGGATCTGGCGAAGATGCTGGAAGAGAAGTGGGGCGTTTCGGCTGCTGCCGCGGTTGCGGTTGCTGGCCCGGCCGCCGGTGGTGGCGGCGCTGCCGCCGCTGAAGAAAAGACCGAGTTCACCGTCGTTCTCGCCAGCTCCGGCGACAAGAAGATCGAGGTGATCAAGGAAGTGCGTGCGCTCACCGGCCTCGGCCTCAAGGAAGCCAAGGACCTGGTCGAAGGCGCGCCCAAGACCGTCAAGGAAGGCGTTGCCAAGGACGAGGCCGAGAAGATCAAGGCCACGCTCGAGAAGGCTGGCGCCAAGGTTGAGCTCAAGTAACCGAAGGTTACTTGAACGAAATCCCCGGGCGAGCACTTTGCGAGATCGGGGATCGCCAAAGACTGAAGCTTCCCGGACCGGCGCGAGCCGGTTCGGGGGTCGCAAAAGCCGAAAGGCTGACTATCTACCGGAAGTGCGGGGTTACCAAGGGCCCGCCATTTCCGACAAAACGATCGATATTTCCGGTGCTTAATTGCCGGAGTGTTGACTTAAGAGAGCAGGGCCAGCCTCGACCGTAAGTCGATCCGGGCTCCGCCGCCGCGAAATCGCCCCAAAGAGCGGTCCCGGCTCCTGACTTCGTGAATGAGTGTGGTTCGGACGTCTGTTCCGAATCAAATAAGAGAACCGGGTAGCCCCCGACGCCTGTCCTGATTGCCGCGATGGAATGCGGCTTTTCGGAGAGGCGCCCGCGCTTACCCCGAAAACAATTGAGAGAAAGAAACGATGGCGCAGACGTTCACCGGTCGCAAGCGCGTACGCAAGTTTTTCGGGTCCATTAAAGAAGTCGCGGAGATGCCGAACCTCATCGAGGTTCAGAAGGCGTCCTATGACCAGTTCCTGATGGTCAACGAGCCGGAAGGCGGCCGCCTAGACGAAGGCCTGCAGGCTGTATTCCGCTCGGTATTTCCGATCTCGGACTTCTCCGGCTCGTCGATGCTGGAATTCGTGAAGTACGAGTTCGAGCAGCCGAAGTACGACGTCGACGAATGCCGCCAGCGCGGCATGACCTTCGCCGCGCCGCTGAAGGTGACCTTGCGCCTGATCGTGTTCGATATCGACGAAGAGACCGGCGCCAAGTCGGTCAAGGACATCAAGGAGCAGGACGTCTACATGGGCGACATTCCGCTCATGACGTCGAACGGCACCTTCATCGTCAACGGCACCGAGCGCGTCATCGTCTCGCAGATGCACCGTTCGCCGGGCGTGTTCTTCGACCACGATAAGGGCAAGACGCACTCGTCGGGTAAACTGCTGTTCGCCGCCCGCATCATCCCGTATCGCGGCTCCTGGCTCGACATCGAGTTCGACGCCAAGGACATTGTCTATGCGCGTATCGACCGTCGCCGCAAGCTGCCGGTGACGTCGCTGCTCTATGCGCTGGGTCTCGACGGCGAGGAAATCCTCCGCACGTTCTACAAGCACGTCAATTACAAGCGCACCAAGGATGGCTGGCGCGTGCCCTTCGATGCCAACCGCATGAAGGGCTACAAGGCGATCAACGACCTCGTTGACGCGGACACCGGCAAGGTCGTCGTCGAAGCCGGCAAGAAGCTCTCTGTGCGGCAGGCCCGCCAGCTCGCCGAGAAGGGCCTCAAGGCCCTGCGCATGACCGATGAGGAACTGATCGGCAACTACGTCGCCGAGGACCTCGTCAACATGAAGACCGGCGAAATCTATCTCGAGGCCGGCGCCGAACTCGACGAGAAGAACCTCAAGGTTCTCACCGAGGCCGGCTACAAGGAACTGCCGCTGCTCGACATCGACCACGTCAATGTCGGCGCCTACATCCGCAACACCCTGGCGGTCGACAAGAACATGACGCGTGAAGACGCGCTGTTCGACATCTACCGCGTCATGCGTCCGGGCGAGCCGCCGACCGTGGACACCGCCGAGGCGATGTTCCGTTCGCTGTTCTTCGACTCGGAGCGCTACGACCTCTCGGCCGTCGGCCGCGTGAAAATGAACATGCGCCTCGAACTCGATGCGCCGGACACCATGCGCGTGCTGCGCAAGGAAGACATCCTGTCCGTGATCAAGACGCTGGTCGACCTGCGCGACGGTCGTGGCGAGATCGACGACATCGACAATCTCGGCAATCGCCGTGTGCGTTCGGTCGGCGAGCTCATGGAGAACCAGTACCGCATCGGTCTCTTGCGCATGGAGCGCGCGATCAAGGAGCGCATGTCGTCGGTCGATATCGACACCGTCATGCCGCAGGACCTGATCAACGCGAAGCCTGCCGCCGCCGCGGTGCGCGAGTTCTTCGGCTCGTCGCAGCTCTCGCAGTTCATGGACCAGACCAACCCGCTGTCGGAGATCACCCACAAGCGCCGCCTGTCGGCTCTTGGACCGGGCGGTCTGACCCGCGAGCGCGCCGGCTTCGAAGTGCGCGACGTGCACCCGACGCATTACGGCCGCATCTGCGCGATTGAGACCCCCGAAGGTCCGAACATCGGTCTGATCAACTCGCTCGCCACCTATGCCCGCACCAACCGCTATGGCTTCCTGGAAAGCCCGTACCGCGTGGTCAAGGGCGGCAAGGTCACCGACGAGATCGTCTTCCTGTCCGCTATCGAAGAGTCCGACCACGTCATTGCCC